>CAYOSK010000006.1:0-50176 GCA_964406585.1 uncultured Octadecabacter sp.
ACGGGCCTTTTCCTCGGGCGCGCCGTCAATCTGGTCGTACGCCTGAAAATCACCAAAGTACTTCGTGATCGCAGCCGTCAACGTCGTCTTCCCGTGGTCAACGTGACCAATCGTGCCGATGTTTACGTGCGGTTTATTACGTTCAAACTTTTCCTTAGCCATGTCTTCGGCACCTTGTCATTCGGGGGCCACGTGCGGGCCCTGTTCAACATCGCGGGCGATGTAGTGCGGATCGGCGCAAAGATCAAGCTATGTTTGAGCTAGTTGATCGCGGGATCGAGCGCGACAAGATCATCGGGGGGCGTTTCTTGTGGGGCCACGAGCTCTGGATTGTCCTCAAGAACATTGCCCGTCAGGATGGTGTCATCTTCGGGCAGAACTTCGGGCGTGCCGCCGAACCAATCAGCGTTTTCACGCATGGTGCGTTCAATGGCGCGGGCGGCGTTAAACGACAGCCCTTCCATCTGCGCCTCAGCTGAGCGGGTAAAGCCGGTCCCGACGAACGGGATTGAACAACAAGGTTCAAACACCGTAATCTGGATGGGTTCCACGTTCAGTTTGGTTTGCGTTGAATCCTCAAAGAAGTTCACCGAGAATATCAAAACAGAGCGCGGCGAATAGATCAGCGGTATGCCCGGCTGGGCAAGAACGTAGGCTTCGACGGCAACGCCGATGTGATAGAATTTGTCGCCAAAAAAACGCGTTTCGTTGAACCGATCGCCCACGGCGGTGGTCATCGCGGTTTGCCATTGTTCATCCGTGACGGTACGTGAAAACGGGCCTTGTACGGGTTCATTGACCACTGCGATGTTATGACCAAGGCGGAAAAATCCGATCGCTTCGGGTGTTTCAGCCAGATCATCGCGGATGCCCCCGCAGGCCGTCAGCGCCAAGAGCCCAATCATCGCTAGCAAGATTCGCATGTGTTCCGTCCCGTGTTGTTGTTCATCTTGCCTAGCCCAGCGCGGCGCGTGTCGCAATCAATTGCAAATAGCGCGCAGGGCCAACCATTCCGCATCGTCCAAAAGTGGGCGGAATTTCGCCCCTTCTGGTTCGGCAGCGCGCGCTGCAGCGATCCGATCCCCCAGGGCAGGATGAGATTGAAGATGTTGCAATATACCCGCATCTTCGTTGCCCTGTGCCAGCCGTTCAAAGAACGTACCAATAGCGGAGGGCGGTAAATCCGCATCCAGCAGGGCGGTATAGGCAAATGTATCAGCAGCGGCTTCAGCCCCTTGGGTGTAATCTGCACGAATGATCTGTTCGGCAAGAAACAGAACAAGTGCGCCGCCTGCAAAATCCCCGAACAACAGACCCAAGACACCGATGGAACCCGCGGATCGCAGCGCGATGCGTGTTGGATCGCGCGCTTGGACATGTCCGATTTCATGGGCGAACACCGCGGCGACCTCTTCCGGGCGCGCGGCTTCGTCGATGAGGCCGCGAAAGAAAACCACGTATCCGCCGGGCAGTGCAAAGGCGTTGACCATGGGATGATCCAAGACATGAACTGTTAGCGGGCCAGCAAGGATCATTTCGTCGGTCAGGCGCGTTTGGATCTCGGCAAGTGCGGCCATCCCGTCAGGATCATCACAAATCTGAAGCCCCGAAAAACCTGTTTCATCCAATGCGGTGCGGATCTGTTCGAACGTGGCATCGCCCAGCGCCTTTTCGCCCTCGGGTGGCAAAAATTCTGCCATTTGATCCGCCAAGATCGGATTGAGAACAAAGATGATCAGCGCCACTGACGCAACGGCCGCTAAGGCCCATGCGATTAGGCGCCCACGGCGCACAGGGCTGGCGAAACGTTTCAATTTCTTGGCGCGGGATGTGACCAGAAATTGATCATCGCGATTTGTCAGGATCAGCCGCGCTGTTGGATCAGCCGAGCGACGCAAAACGATTTGGTCATCTCCTGCTTGGTCGCGGATTTGGCGGAGGTCATCGTAAGGCCAGCGCTGATCGTCCCACACGAGCGCGCGCTGCGCATCGTCATAGATGAACACCACGGGCTGAGGCACCGCCACATCCCCATCCAGATAGGCCCCTTGCCCATACACAGTTTCCTGCGGACCATCACCGACCGAAATGATCGTGCGTTCGATCATATCGCTGCCCCCAAATCCAGTGCTTCTGCAAAGCCTTCTGCTTCGCGGAACTCATCTCGATCTTTTTGACGTATCGTGGCGAGTGCCGCGGGATTTTCAATGGTGAGGGTTTGCGCGAAATGACGCCAAAGTGGCATGGTGACAAAGCAGTGGCGCAGAACGGCCCACATGAGGAACACAGCGAAATAGGCAAACACGCCAAGGATCGTCCAAACCCACAAGGGCAGGCCCAAAATGGCGCCTTCAGACAGGTTTGTGTCCCACGTTGCGGCGGCAAGGCGCGCCGATTGCAAATACCCGACCACCGCGAGGATCGGGACCAGCGGCACCGTTACGATTAAACCTGTGGCAAGGTATCCAAACCCGTAAATGCGCGCAATAACGCCTGATTGGGGACGGGCCGAAAGCCCGACGTCGCCCGCGGATTTATGGGCCGCCAACAGATGCGTCGATTGGGCAGTGTAGAAGACAACACCAAACGCGAACCATGGCACCGCGACAACAAACAGACCCATAATTGAAGGGGTGTTGGTGTACACGCCACTGCACGCAACGCCCAACAAACAGCCCCCGATCAAAACATGTACAAATACGGGCATCAACATCGTCCATGTGCCGTTTTGCTGTAACGTGACGGACCCATATACCGTGCGATCTGTGCGATATTTTTCAAGGTAGAACGTTTTTCGCGGCCACAACACGCCAAGGGTGACGATGGTAAGCAGCCAATGCCATAACGCACGCGCCGCATAGCCCCACGCACCCGGTTCAAGCCCAAAACGGACACCCCGCCAACGGGTGCGCGCCAGAACGTAGCGCCGCGCACGATAGGTTGCAAAGAACCAGATCGGAATGACGCCCACCAGACTAACGGCGTAGGCCGTAAAGTTGGACGCGAACAATGACAGGCTTGCGAACATCAAAATCAGGTTCACGATGCCGATGTAGAACGCCAAAATCACCACTGCGATGCAGAAACCCAACAGTTTTTCCAGCGGATCACCAACATATTCCAGTGGCAATCCACCCGGACGGATAGATGACCAATACCAGCGTCGCAGTCGCGTTTTCATCCAGAACCGATAGAACCCCAGCGTCAGAACTGTCCATAATCCGGTCAAAAGTGCGAGTTTAAAGAGCCGCCCCCGTTTGCCGACAAATTCGGTCGCAAGACCATCAGAGGGCGGCATATCTGTCACGTAAAGGTATTATCCCTTGGAAACCCGCGCGGGGCCATGCGGCCCGCAGCGGCGCGTTTCGAGGTCCATTCGGCCAGTTCGGTTTCCGTGCGGGTGCGCCCCGCCGGATCAAGCCATGACAACCCTTCGGCCAAGGTAAATGTGGTCGCGTCTGACAAGCCGCCGTCTTTGTATTTTTGCAAACGCACGCCTTTGCCGCGGCCCATTTCAGGGAGTTCGGCCAGCGGGAACACCAACACTTTGCGGTTTTCTCCCACCGTGGCAACGTGATCGCCGCCTACATCAGAACAGACCTTGGCGCGCACGTCGCCGCGCACGTTCAACACCTGTTTCCCAGCCCGGGTTTGCGCCAAAACATCGTCTTCGGGCACGACAAACCCATCCCCGGCTGAGGACGCGACAAGCAGCTTGTTGCCCGGTTTGTGGATGAACAGTGCGACAATTTCGGATTCGTTTGGCAAATCCACCATTAAACGCAACGGTTCGCCCATGCCGCGCCCACCCGGTAGCGTGGAAACGCCGACAGTGTAAAACCGCCCATTGCTGCCAAATGCCAACAATCGATCGGTTGTTTGGGCGTGAAAAATAAACCGCCCCTCGTCGCCGTCTTTGAATTTTAACTCGCGCGCCAGATCGATGTGGCCCGTCATGGCGCGTATCCAACCCATTTTGGAACAGACAACTGTGACAGGTTCTTTGTCGATCATCGCTTCGAGGGGCACATCTTCGACCTCGCCCGCTTCGGCAAAGGACGTGCGGCGTGCGCCATATTCTGACGATTTGCCAAACAGTTTGCGGGTTTCGCGCAGCTGATCCGCGATCGTTTTCCATTGCAGGTCTTCGCTATCCAGCAGGTCTTCGAGCCCCGCACGTTCGAGCATCAATGCGTCGCGTTCGCGGACCAGTTCCATCTCTTCAAGGCGTCGCAGGGACCGCAGACGCATGTTTAGAATTGCGTCTGCTTGCACGTCGGACAATTCACCGTCACCCGCTGGCGGCGTGACATAATCCGCTTCGTCCATCGCGCGCACGTGGTCCCGCCCCCAATCTTCGCGCATCAATGCGGCCTTGGGATCATCATCATAGCGGATAATGTCGATCACGCGATCAAGGTTCAGGAAGGCAACGATAAACCCTTCGAGCACCTCTAGGCGGTGATCGATTTTATCCATTCGGTGATTGGATCGGCGGATCAAAACATCGCGACGATGATCCAAAAACGCGCGCAACACTTCTTTGAGACCACAGACCTGTGGGGTTAGCCCATCGATCAGCACATTCATGTTCAAGCTGAACCGCGTTTCCAGATCGGAATTGCGGTACAGCATGCCCATCAGAACCTCGACATCGACGTTCTTGGATTTGGGTTCCAGAATGATGCGAATGTCATCGGCCGATTCATCGCGTACGTCGGCGAGGATCGGAATTTTCTTGGTCTGTATGACCTCGGCCAACTTTTCGATCAGCTTGGATTTTTGCACCTGATACGGAATCTCAGTGACAACAACCTGCCACTGGCCCCGCCCTAGATCCTCGACTTCGTATTTGCAGCGCAACCGGAATCCGCCTTTGCCCGTTCGGTAGGCTTCGGCGATATTTTCTTTGGGTTCAACAATGACGCCGCCGGTGGGGAAATCCGGGCCTGGAATATATTCAAGCAGCGTTTCATCACGCGCGTTTGGCGCCTTGATCATGTGCAGGCAGGCACCGATCAATTCTTCGAGGTTATGGGGCGGGATGTTCGTTGCCATGCCCACCGCGATTCCACTAGAACCATTGGCCAATAGGTTTGGAAACGCCGCCGGAAGAACGACAGGTTCTTCAAGTGTACCATCATAGTTTTCACGAAAATCGACTGCGTTTTCGTTCAAGCCTTCAAGCAAGGCTTCAGCGGCGGCCGTCATGCGGGCTTCGGTATAACGCGCGGCTGCGGGGTTATCGCCGTCGATGTTCCCGAAATTTCCCTGCCCGTCCACGAGCGGATAGCGGACGTTAAAATCCTGTGCCAGTCGCGCCATCGCGTCGTAAATCGCAGCGTCCCCGTGGGGGTGATAATTGCCCATGACGTCGCCAGAAATCTTCGCTGATTTACGGAATCCCCCTTTGCTGGCCAGCTTCAATTCCCGCATCGCATAAAGGATTCGGCGGTGCACAGGTTTCAGGCCATCGCGCGCATCCGGCAGTGCGCGATGCATAATTGTCGACAAAGCGTAGGTCAGATACCGTTCACCGATCGCACGGCGCAGCGGTTCGGTGGGGTTCATCTTGGGGTCTAAAGTGTCATCGGTCATAGATCGTGTGTATCTTGGCGCAATTCGCGCGACAACGATGAATTCCGACGCAGGTGCCGAAAAATTCCCCGCAACTATTACGAGAATCCCCCTGCACGAATGATCACAAATTTGTTAAGCTGTTCTTAGTGATGAGTTAAAAATAGAATCTCTGGGGGGTTCTCAAATGAAAAGCTATGTGTGGCTTACGTTCGGCTTTATGGGCTGGGCCTATTACGAAATGTCTGGTGGATCTGAATTTGAGCCGGTTGAGCGCACCGCCGCTGTTGTCCAAGAGCCTGCACCTGAAATCGTGGCGCGCGCGCCGAGCCCGACACTTTTGGCTGTGTCTGCGTCCAATGTTTCCGCTGACGTCACAAACGCAACGCCTGCGGTGGCACAGGTGGTTGAACCTGAACCCGAAATTGTGCCGGTTGTTGCACCCGTTGTTGAACCCAAGTTGGACATCCGCGCCGTCAAAGGCAGCCGCGTAAACATGCGGATGGGCCCGAGCACGGACTACGAAGTTATCACAACGCTGGATGTTGGCACCAAACTTGAGGTTCTGGACGTGAATGCAGAAGGCTGGGCCAATGTTGCCACCGTGGATCGCGGGATCGAAGGCTGGATGGCTGAACGTTTGTTGACGGCGCCTGAAACCTGATGTTGCCCTGCCGCGCTGGGCGAGGCATCAAGACATCATGACAAAATCTATTTTGATCACCGGCTGTTCATCTGGAATCGGCTATGACGCAGCGCACGGAATGCGAGCCGCGGGATGGCGCGTGTTCGCATCCTGCCGCAAACCACAAGATTGCGACAGGATGCGCGATGAAGGGTTCGAAAGCCCGCTGATCGATTACAACGACACGACCACCCTTGAGAGCGGCCTTGCAGAGGTTTTGGACGCCACCGGTGGCACCCTTGATGCGCTTTTTAACAACGGTGGATTTGCCACACCGGGCGCCGTTGAGGATTTGCCGCGAGAGGCGTTGAAGGCCAATTTTGAAACCAACGTATTTGGCGTGCATGATCTGAACGTCCGCGTAATCCCAATCATGCGTGCGCAGGGGCATGGCCGCATCATACAGCATTCATCCGTGCTTGGCCTGATCACGTTGCGTTGGCGCGGCAGTTACAACTGCACCAAGTTCGCGCTTGAGGGGCTGACCGACACCTTGCGGCTCGAGATGGCGGACACGAATATTAAAATCGTGACGTTGAACACAGGTCCGGTTACGTCCGACATCCGCAAGAATTCGATCCCACATTTCGAAAAGTGGATCGATTGGAAAGGTTCCGCGCGGCGTGAACAATATGAACGCGGGCTTCAAAAACGCCTGTACGAAGACAACGGCCCAGACAAGTTTGAATTGCCGGCGTCGGCCGTCACCGCAAAACTGTTAAAGGCCTGCACACATCCGAATCCGAAACCCCGGTATTACATCACGACGCCGACCTATCTCATGGGTTTTTTGCGCCGAATCTTGACGACCCGAGCCCTGGATCGTTTTTTACGCAAAGGTTGACCCTTCCCTTTCGCTGCGGCGCTGCTACCTGTGTGCCAGTAATTAAGAAGGACCCCAACTTATGGCCGACGATCCGTTTTTCTATGTCATCCTTGCTGCCTGCCTTGTTGTGGCAGGTGTTCTGGCCTGGGGGGTAACCCTGTTCGGAAACGGTGGAGATTCCAAAAAATCCAACAAAATAATGCAATTGCGCATCGGCGCGCAGTTCGTCGCAGTTATTCTGATTGTGGGTTTTGCCTACATGCGTAGCCAAGGGGCAAATTGATGGTCGTTCTTTCAAAAATCTACACGAAAACGGGTGACTCTGGCGAAACCGCGCTGGGCAATGGCAGCCGTGTGGCCAAACATTCCATGCGCGTCACGGCCTATGGCACAGTTGATGAAACCAACGCCACAGTGGGTTTGGCGCGGCTTCACGCGGATGACGACATGGACGCGCAGCTGTCCATGATTCAGAATGATCTGTTTGATTTGGGTGCAGACATGTGTCGCCCCGACATGGAAATGGACAAAGACGCCGAATATCCGCCGCTGCGCATGAGCGACGGGCAAGTTGAACGACTTGAGGCGGAAATTGACGCAATGAACACCAAGCTGGAACCGCTGCGCAGTTTTATCCTGCCGGGTGGTTCGGCCTTAGCAGCGCAATTGCATCTGTGCCGCACGGTGTCACGCCGCGCGGAACGTCTTTCGGTGGAACTCGCGACGATGGAATCTGTTAATCCGGCGGCGGTGAAATACCTGAACCGCTTGTCTGATTGGTTCTTTGTGGCGTCGCGCATCGCCAACAACGATGGCAAAAATGACGTTTTGTGGGTGCCGGGCGCGAACCGTTAAGCCCAACAACCGACATTCGTTGCTGAGGTTTTGACGCTAACACGCCGACTGCCCCTTGACTTGGTGAAATTTTTGGGCGTTTTTTCACAAACGCGACGTCAGGACCGACCTGCGCGTCGATTCCGGCCTATTCCCGCCGTGCCTGCTACGGTATTCGGGAGAAGAATTTGAACCTTTAGGGAGAAACCGCTGATGAAGGTCCTCGTACCCGTCAAACGCGTGATCGATTACAACGTGAAAGTCCGTGTGAAGGCGGATGGCAGCGGTGTTGATCTCGCCAATGTTAAAATGTCTATGAATCCGTTCGATGAAATCGCTGTTGAAGAAGCGATCCGCCTCAAGGAAGCAGGCAAGGCCGAAGAGGTCATCGCGGTTTCCATCGGCGTAAAACAATCCCAAGAAACGCTGCGCACGGCGCTGGCGATGGGGGCGGATCGCGCCATTTTGGTTGTCGCGGCGGATGATGTGCACAACGACATCGAACCGTTGGCCGTCGCCAAGATCCTGAAAGGCATCATCGACGAAGAACAGCCCGGTCTGGTGCTTGCGGGTAAGCAGGCGATTGACAATGATATGAACGCGACGGGCCAGATGCTTGCCGCGCTGACAGGGTGGGCGCAGGGCACATTTGCATCCGAACTGAACGTTGACGGCGATACTGCAACTGTTACCCGCGAAGTCGACGGGGGCTTGCAAACGATCAAGATCAAGATGCCGGCCATCGTAACGGTTGATTTGCGCTTGAATGAACCGCGGTATGCGTCCCTTCCCAACATCATGAAGGCCAAGAAAAAGCCGCTGGATGAAAAGACGCCTGCGGATTACGGCGTTGATGTCAGCCCCCGCCTAAGCGTGGTTGCCACGGCCGAACCCGAAGCGCGCGCCGCCGGTATTGTTGTCAATTCTGTCGACGAGCTTGTTGAGAAACTCAAAGAAGTGGGGGCTGTATAATGGCTGTTCTACTGATTGCCGAAGTTGTGAATGGTGAATTGTCTGTTGATGCGACCGCAAAGGCGCTGACAGCGGCGACCCAAATGGGCGACGTGACGGTGCTGTGTGCGGGGGCCAATTGCGGTGCCGCAGGCGCAGAAGCTGCGAAATTGTCAGGTGTCGCAAAGGTTCTGTGTGCGTCCGATGATGCCTATGGTCACGATCTGGCAGAACCGATGGCAGACCTGATTGTTGGTTTAGCTGGCGATTATTCCCATATTTGTGCGCCATCAACGGCGGCGTCCAAGAACATCCTGCCCCGTGTGGCTGCGATGCTCGACGTTATGGTCATTTCCGAGGTCACCGCAGTGGTTGACGCGGATACGTTTGAACGCCCGATCTATGCAGGCAACGCAATTCAAACAGTTAAATCTGGTGACGCCACAAAGGTAATGACCATCCGTACATCAACATTTGATGCGGCCGGTGAAGGTGGTTCTGCGTCAGTCGAAGATATCGCAGCAGCGGGTAACGCTGGCCTGTCCGAATGGGTCGAAGACAAGGTTGCCGCATCTGACCGCCCAGAACTTACGTCTGCGGGCGTGGTTGTTTCTGGTGGTCGTGGTGTCGGGTCCGAGGACGATTTCAAACTGATCGAAGGATTGGCTGACAAACTTGGCGCGGCTGTTGGTGCGTCTCGTGCGGCTGTTGATTCCGGTTATGCGCCGAACGACTGGCAGGTTGGACAAACTGGTAAAGTTGTCGCCCCGAACCTGTATGTCGCTGTCGGGATTTCTGGCGCGATCCAGCACCTTGCTGGCATGAAGGATTCCAAGGTCATCGTCGCGATCAACAAAGACGAAGAAGCCCCAATCTTTCAGGTCGCAGATTTCGGATTGGTTGCCGATTTGTTCGACGCTGTCCCAGAGCTGACCGAAAAGCTGGGCTAAGCCCGACCCAATTCTGTTAGAAAGGTCCGTCCCATCTGGGGCGGACCTTTTGCATTTGGGGTCAGGTCATCGCATGAACCAAAGGTGTGCGCAGGGCCTTTGCTGCGTCCATGTGGCTTTGAACGGTCAACATATCTGCCGCGGCAATCGTATCTAGGGGGGCAAAGAACATGCCATTCGTATCGCCGCGCTTTCCGGCGACTTCGACAATATCTGCCACGAAAGGTCGCAGATGTTCCACAAGCGCACGCGTGACGAACGACGGATCGTGGTTGGCTGTTTCGTGTTCCGGCGTTCGATCTGAAAACCACAACAAGATGACGGGTCCGCTCGCCAAGTTGATCAATCGGCGCATTCTGCGTTGCCATGTGATTTGCAGTTCTTGACGCACAAGCGCAAACCGATCCCCATCAGCCGCCTGCAAACGTGCGATAAGATGCCCGGTAAACGCAATTTCCGAAAAATCTATATCAGGGTACAACGCGACAAGTTGGTCTGTGGGCGCTATGAACCGGTCGTTTCGGCGCGGGTGTACCTTATAGAAACGATTGCTTAGGTTTGTTGCCCCCACAAGCTGTATCACGACCGCCGCCGCGTCGTGATATAGCGATGCAAGGGCGCTATCGGTTAGAAAAACGTCCGGCCCGGCGGACTGGCAGCCAAAGTTCACACAGATTTCACCGATCGCGGTTTCAATGAGATCAGGATATGGCTGCGTAATGAATTTGGCGAAGGTTTCTGATCCGCCTAGAAAGGCGATGAAACTGCCATCCGTTGGCCGCATAGGACCTCGAAAGGACAATCTTGATAACCCATAGGCACAGGGTATCTGGCGCAACACGCCCCTTGAACGAATTTCGGTCTTCATTGGGTTCCACCCTTGTTAAATTTCACTCACCACTGCCCACTTTGTGCCGAATTCATTGCCAATTTCCTAACGAGCACATTTGATTAAATTGGTGCGCTTGAGGGTGGATGCGCGTGGGCCTATGGTGACACAACAGTTAGGACATATGACATGAGCATTGAGCGGATCGGCGTTGTTGGCGCGGGGCAAATGGGCAACGGAATTGCCCATGTTTGCGCACTGGCGGGGTATGACGTGTTGATGACGGATATTTCTGACGATGCCCTCAAGGCGGCCATGGCGAGTGTTCAGAAAAACATGGATCGGCAAGTGTCCAAGGGCTTAATCAGCGAAACAGAGCGCGATGACGGCCTGCGGCGGATTGGCACGACCCTGACACTGACCGACCTTGGCCCCACCGATCTGGTCATCGAAGCCGCGACGGAACGTGAGACCGTTAAGCAGGCCATATTCGAAGATTTGATACCCCATTTGACGCCGGATACGATCCTAACATCCAACACATCGTCCATTTCCATCACCCGCCTTGCGGCGCGTACAGATCGCCCTGAAAAATTCATGGGGTTTCACTTTATGAATCCTGTGCCGATCATGCAGCTGGTCGAATTGATCCGGGGGATTGCCACAGATGGTCCTACATTTGATGCCTGCAAAAGTGTTGTGGACCGTTTAGGCAAGACATCCGCAACCGCCGAAGATTTCCCCGCCTTCATCGTTAATCGCATTCTTATGCCAATGATCAATGAGGCGATCTATGCGCTTTATGAAGGCGTTGGAAACGTCCAAAGCATCGACACATCTTTGCGATTGGGTGCTAATCACCCGATGGGGCCGCTTGAACTGGCGGATTTCATTGGTTTGGATACCTGTCTGGCGATCATGCAAGTGCTGCACGACGGGCTGTCGGACACCAAATACCGCCCCTGCCCTTTGTTGACCAAATACGTCGAAGCTGGCTGGCTTGGCCGCAAGACAAAACGCGGATTTTACGATTATCGCGGCGAAACACCGGTGCCGACGCGGTGAACCAAACTGGGCCTAGGTTTCTTTTAGCGCCAATGTTTGTTCACGGAGCCATGCCATAAACGCCCGCGGGTCTTTGCTGCGATCTGCCCATTGATCCGGCGTAATCGGCTGTCCGATAACAGGTTTTTGTGGCTTATCGAAGGCGTGGGCAACTTCGTGAATTAGCAGACCTTGACGCAATGTCGAACTGATCTGATTGGCGATCTGGTAGGCGCGTGAATTGCTGCCCGGAAAATAGCAAGGTACGATCGTTGCGCCTGATCGTTTGATCATCTTGGCCGTAAACACGTTCCATTCCTGTTCGATTGCAGGCCCAAACGCAGTTTCAGACGATGCAACAACACCCGACGGGAACAGGGCAATCAATCCGCTATTGGCCAAATGTTCCATGGCTTTGGCGCGCATTTCGATCATCTTTTTCTGCGCGTCTTCTTCATGCAGGAAAGGCACCGGGATCATGTAGCTGGACGCAGATTCATCAATACCTGTAAGCAAGGATCGAGTCAGGATGCGATAATCATTGCGCCGCCGTCCGATAAGATCGGCAAGGATCATGCCATCCACCAACCCATGCGGATGATTGGCAACAAACATCACCGGGCCTGTTTCGGGAATACGGTCAAGTTGGTCTTGTGGCGTTTGGATTTCGATACCCATCGCCTTCATCGTGGCGGGCCAAAATGCTTGACCTGTCGGCGTCCCCATCTTTTCGAAGCGCCGGACGCGGCGGATGACCTTAATCTTACCTGTGACCCATTCCATCGCCATGATGAACCAGCGTTTGGTATTGCTATCAAAGGTTTCCGAATAGGTCAGGCTGCGACGATCATAAACGCGCGGCGCGACCGGCTCTGCCGCTGGTCTGGACTCTGTGTTGGTGGGCGTATCAGTCAAACGCGGCTTCCTATGTATGGCGGGACAGATTAGTCCCCTTCGCCAAATTTGTCTGCCACCAGTGCGGCCAGCGCATCCATGAGCTGATCCCCCTGCCGGCCTTTGGTTTCAACCTCAATAGAGGTTCCCTTTGAAGCTGCCAACATCAAAAGCCCCATGATACTGTCGCCATCCACCGACATGCCGTCCTTTGATGCGGTCGCGGATGCATCAAACTGTTCGACAACTTCGACGAATTTGGCCGACGCACGCGCGTGCAGACCCTTGATATTGGTAATGTCGAGTGTGCGTTCGGGCATGTTTGACTTTCAGGTATCCAGATCGACAGAATGACAGTCGATATATTTGCGTCCCGCGTCTAGTGCTGCCGTAACAGCATCCGGAACGGATTTACGGCGCGATTTCGCAAGTTTGACAAGCATAGGAAGATTTGCGCCATACAGAATGCGCCGATTTTCAGGACTGCACGCGCGCAAAGAAAGGTTGGAGGGCGACCCTCCGAACATATCAGTGACAATGACAACCCCGTCGCCTGTATCAACGGCGTCCGCAGCGTCACAAATTTCGTCTTGTTTTTGAGTGCGGTCATCATTGGGCGCGATCGCAATCGCAAGAATTCCGGATTGTTTGCCGACGACATGTTCCACAGCCGACAGATACTCTGTCGCCAGCCCGCCATGCGCAACAATCACGATTCCGATCAAATCCGGTTCCTACGATTTGCTGTGGCCCAGGCCAGTGGTTGCAAAGCCCACATTTGCCCGTTCCAATTCACGATGCCGTTTAGACACCTGCCAACCCTGTTTCGCAAGAGCCAAGACGATTTGTTCCGTGACGTAGACCGACCTGTGTTGCCCTCCGGTACAACCGAAACCGACGCTCAGATGGGATTTCCCTTCTTCGCGAAACGCTGGCAATAGCATCAACATCAGATCCGCTACCTTTGCGATGAAATCCGCCGCGCGGGGATCGGTTTGGATATAGTCACCAACTTCGGGGTTTTGCCCTGTCATTGCACGCAGCGACGGGTCCCAGTAGGGGTTTTTCAAAAACCGACAATCAAACGTCATGTCCGCGCCCTTTGGCGATCCCCGTTTATAGGAAAACGACTGGATGCTGATCCCAAACAACGCGCTGCCTTTTTCGCCAAACCAATCGGTTAGCCGTGCCTTAAGATCGTGAGGCGACAAATCAGATGTGTCGAGAAGGAATTCGGTTTGGGCGCGCAACGGCGCGAGGAGGTCGGCCTCGCGTCTGATGCCTTCGATTGCGGGTTCATCCGGAGCGAGAGGATGACGGCGGCGGGTTTCGGAATAGCGCCGCACAAGCGTGTCTTCATCCGCGTCGAGAAACAACATTTGTGCATCAAGATCGCTGCGGGCGTTCATGTGTTCCATCAAATCGCTGACCGCCGCCGTAGAAAAATCGCGATTGCGGACGTCCAATCCAATGGCCAAAGGGCCGGGCAAGGCGCCGTCCGTCAAACGAGGGATTAGCAAAAGGGGCACGTTATCAATGGCTTCGAACCCCAGATCTTCGAGCACATTGATCGCTGTCGAGCGCCCCGCACCTGACGGTCCGCTGACGACAATCAGCTTTTGGGGCTTTGTGACAGTGTCAGACATTGCGAACCTCACATCAATCGGGTGTATGTTGAGACATATATAACATCATAGCGTCAATAAAATGCTCCATCGCGGGGCTGTGAAACAGTCGGATGCGAATGCCATCCAATGTGACAAATTTTGCATCCGGCAATCTGTCGGTTTCGGGCCTGCCAAGATCGACGATTGCGCGCAACGGGGTCGGGCTTGTGGCGGGAGCGGACAGAATGCCGATGCCGCGGGCTTCGATGCGGCCAGAAAGCTTTGGCGGGCAGGACGCAATCAAATCGGGCCGCGACTTTGAAAGCCATGTAATGTCATCCGCGACAAGCCCTGCCCCTCGTGCCATCATCGCCAATGCAAACGCGGATTTCCCAGCACCTGACGGGCCAATGATCGCCAGTGCGACCCCATCTACGGCAACAGTGCTGGCGTGAAGTTGAATCTGGCCGTCCGGCCCATCGGTGGGCGGTACCGAGAACATTTAAACGGGGAGGCCGACCACAAAACGTGCGCCCAGCGGATCAGACCCGATATCGGCGTCTGTAGGACGGATATTTTCAGCCCAGATAACGCCGCCGTGGGCCTCGACGATTTGTTTAGAAATCGCAAGGCCAAGGCCGGAATTGTCCCCGAATTGTTGTTCAGGGCGTTCGGAATAGAACCGTTGGAATACTTTTTGCAGCGCTCCATCCGGAATGCCTGGTCCGGTATCTTCGACGACGACCAGCACACGGTTTTCACGTTTGCGAACCCAAACGCGTATCGCATCGCCGTCTTCACAAAACGAGGTGGCGTTCGAAATCAGGTTGACGAACACTTGGGCAAGTCGCCCTTCGAGGCCCATAATTTCAATCGGTCCTTTGGGCAGATCAGAAATGAAATCGACGCCCTTTTCCTTGGCTTCGTTGCCCAAGAATTCCGTCAGGTGGGTCAGGGTTTTGATCAAATCGAACGGTTCTTCTTCTTCTTTGACCAATTCTGAATCGAGGCGGGATGCGTTTGAAATATCGCTGACCAAACGATCAAGCCGCTGAACGTCATGTTCAATGACTTCGAGCATCCGTTCGCGGTGATCTTGGCGTGTAACTTTGCGCAGGGTCCCAACGGCGGACCGAAGAGACGCAAGTGGATTCTTGATTTCATGGGCGACGTCGGCAGCAAATTGTTCGTTGCCTTCGATGCGTTCAAACAGTGCTGAAACCATACCCCGCAACGCACCGGATAGTCGGCCAATTTCATCCGGCCGCCCCGTTAGATCGGGGATGCGTATGCTATGGGGGGACATTTTGCGCGCATTGCGGTCGCGCCCCAGTTCTGCGGCCTTGGCCAAATCCGACAGCGGATGGGCGATTGTCGAAGCGAGGGCGAGGCTCATGAAAATGGACACAACAATCCCGATCAGGAACATTTGCATCAGCTGTTCGCGGTCGCGACTGACCAATTCATCCAGCTCACCGGGTGCGGACACAAGCGCGATAATTCCCACAGGTGCACCACCTTGCTGCACCACGGGCGTCATGACCTGAAAATAGGACCGCCCTTGCATATCACTGCGCGTTTGGATCCATGTTCCTGTTTCCAATGTGTTGGGCACCGCCGCTTGCAGGTCTTCTGTGATGTCAGGTGTTACGTCGTCGGGCGCAGTTCGCCCCAGAAGGGCTGCCATTTTATCCAGAAAGCTTGCCAATGCGCTCGTCAGGAAAACGCTGCGCCCTTCGAGTTCAAGACCAGGAACAGGCGCATCATCAGGCGTTGGGTCAGAATATTTTTGGACCAAAGTGCCGCCGGAATCGAGCAGATACACATCTACACCGCCGCGAAGATCTAGGTTTTCGAGTGTGATTTGAGCGTCGATCCCGTCCCCGCTCATGAGATTGACGGGCGCGTTGATCGGCAACTGAGCCTCAAACACATCCGCGATCAGTTCGACCTCGTTTACCAATGCGCTGCCACGCTGGTACGCGAGGTTATCGCGCGCCGGATTGAGATAGAGAATACCCGCGACCAGAACAATCAGGCCCAAAAGGTTGAACGTGATGATTTTACGCGCAAGTGGAGAACGGCGCAGATGAAAAATGCCACGGCGCTTTCTGCGCTGTGTCATGAAATCATCCTGGTGCGGCGCCACGAAGTCGTCCCCAAGCACGACCTGCTCTTGCGCTTGCGCAGCGGCACGCACAGATTTCAGATCGCGAATGTCAATTTCGGGGGCAACCGTCATGGCGCGCCTTCTTTATTCTTCGTTGTAGCGGTAACCGATACCATACAGCGTTTCGATCGCTGAAAATTCATCATCAGCTGTGCGCATTTTCTTGCGCAGACGTTTGATGTGGCTATCGATCGTACGGTCATCAACATAGACCTGATCGTCATAGGCGACATCCATGAGCTGATCACGGGATTTTACGAAACCGGGACGCTGGGCCAAAGCCTGCAGCAACAGAAATTCGGTTACGGTCAGGGAAACGTCATTGCCTTTCCATTTTACGGCGTGGCGAAGCGGGTCCATCGACAGTTCGCCGCGAACCAGAATTTTGTTTTCTTCAGTTTCTTCGATTTCTTCGCCTGAAATCGCATCCTGACGGCGCAGAAGCGCGCGGATACGTTCAACCAAAAGGCGCTGAGAAAAAGGTTTCTTTACGTAGTCATCCGCGCCCATACGCAGGCCGAGAACCTCGTCAATCTCATCATCCTTCGACGTAAGGAAGATGACGGGCATATTGGTTTTCTGGCGGACCCGCTGGAGCAGATCCATACCATCCATGCGTGGCATTTTGATGTCCAGAACGGCCATGTCCGGAAGGCGTTTGTTGAACGCATCCAATGCTTGTTGGCCATCGTTGTATGTTTCCACATCGAAACCTTCGGCTTCCAATGTGATTTGTACTGACGTCAGAATATTCCGATCGTCATCGACAAGTGCGATTCGTGACATAAGACTGCCCCTTTGACTGCTCGTGTTTTTATTGCCTGCTTTTTTCTTAGTTTTGCCCCACTTAGAGCGTCCGAATCAATCCAAAACTGAAAAACACCGGCAAAGATCGCCTTGTTGTGCCCTTAAAAAGGGTAACCAATGACTAAAATGTCTCACTTCTTCGCTTTGGTCCGGCGATTGACCGCCTTGGTGGCGCTAACGTTCATTTGGTTGCGCTAACTGTGACAAAGGCGTCTGTTCACACATAAAACCGTCATGTTAGGCGTATGCGTAGCGGCGCAAGGACCGCATCATTTTAGGAGCAAGACAATGGACCACGGCACGGTCAACCCTTCCATGAAGCTGCCAGATCAAGGCATCACTGGACTGGGTCAGGTCTATTATAACTACTCTGAAGCCGACATCATGGACGTGGCCGTCGCGCGTGGCGAAGGCAGCGTTGGCAAAGGCGGTACATTCCTTGTTACGACTGGGAAATTCACGGGACGTTCGCCCAAGGACAAACATGTCGTGCGGTCTGCCAGTACAGAAAACACAATCTGGTGGGACAACAACGCAGCAATGTCTCCCGAAGGTTTTGATGCGCTTTACGAAGATATGATCGCCCACATGGGTGGCAAAGATTATTTTGTGCAAGACCTGTTTGGAGGCGCAGACCCTGCGCACCGGCTAGATGTACGGTTCGTCACCGAACTCGCATGGCACGGGTTGTTCATCCGCCACATGATGCGCCGCCCTGAAGCATCCGAAGTCGAAGGGTTCACGCCAGACTGGACCGTCATCAACTGCCCGAGCTTTCTCGCTGATCCGAAGCGCCATGATTGCCGCAGTGAAACCGTCATCAGCATGAACTTTGATCGCAAGATGATCCTGATTGCTGGCACAGAATATGCGGGCGAAAACAAAAAATCGGTGTTCACGCTGTTGAACTATTTGCTGCCCGAAAAGAACATCATGCCGATGCATTGCAGTGCCAACCACGCCAAAGACAATCCTGTCGATAGCGCAGTGTTCTTTGGTTTGTCCGGCACCGGCAAGACAACGTTGTCTGCCGACCCAAACCGCACATTGATCGGCGATGACGAACATGGTTGGTCTGATCGTGGCATTTTTAACTTTGAAGGTGGCTGTTACGCCAAAACCATCGGTCTGAACGCCGAGGCAGAGCCCGAAATCTATGCAACGACGCAGATGCCGGGCACCGTAATTGAAAACATGGTGTTTGATCCCGAAACCCTTGAACTGGATTTCGAAGACGACAGCCTGACGGCGAACATGCGTTGCGCCTATCCGCTGAACTACATCAGCAACGCGTCCGACTCGGCGCTTGGCGGCCATCCAAAGAACATCATTATGCTGACGTGTGACGCGTTTGGCGTTCTGCCCCCAATCGCGCGGCTGACACCGGCGCAAGCGATGTATCATTTCCTGAGCGGCTTCACATCGAAGGTCGCGGGCACGGAACGCGGCGTGACAGAGCCCGAACCAACGTTTTCAACCTGCTTTGGTGCCCCGTTTATGCCGCGTCGCCCCGAAGTCTACGGGAAGCTGTTGCAAGAAAAGATCGCGACCCACGGCGCGACGTGCTGGCTGGTCAATACGGGTTGGACAGGCGGCGCCTATGGCACAGGCAACCGGATGCCGATCAAGGCGACACGCGCATTGCTGACGTCAGCCTTGAACGGCACCTTGGTCGAAGGGCAGTTCCGCAAGGATGCCAATTTCGGCTTTGACGTCCCTGTTGCGTGCATGGGGGTTGATGACACATTGCTGAACCCACGTATGACTTGGGCTGATGGCGATGCCTATGACGCGCAAGCCGCCAAGCTGGTCGATATGTTTGCTGATAATTTCGCGCAGTATGTGCCGTTCATCGACGATGATGTAAAAGCCGCCGCAATCGGCTAAGGTATACGCATGATGATGCGGACCCTATTTTTATGCAGCGCCCTGACCATCGGTTGGGGCGTTGTTGTTTTGGCACAGACAACGGATGTGCTGTCCCCCCAAATCGATTTCTTCGAAGCCGGTGTTCTGTGTGCGCAAGATGATGGCATCACCCGCGACGCCCCGGATACGGTCGCAGGGACGACCCATATTGTCGAACAGGCACCACCGTTCGTCAGCACAGGCAGACTCGTGCCTGCTGTGATCGGAATAGGGTTTGGCGTGCGCGCAAGCGTGCAGTCCATCGACGGACTGGACGCAGTGACCATGACAGTCACGCATCCCCCATTCGCGGACAGCGGTGCAACACAGCAGAGTTTCATCACGGGGCTTGGGGCCGCGGGAATGCCCGGGATTACGTTTTACCAGTTCGACTACGGGTATGAACTTGCCGTTGGAGACTGGACGATGACCGCAACGGCGGGTACCGAAACGCTGTATGAGGTAACGTTTACTGTTGTCCCACCGACCGCATTGCCTGATCTTGCTGGGGCGTGCGGGTATCTTGATTTACTGAGCTAGCCGAACACCGCGCGGCGCAGCAGGTTTAATCCCGCGATCACCAGCACCACGAGGGTGGCGTAGCGAAACGTGTCTTGGGCGATGCGATCTTGGAGTTTGAAGCCCAACCACATGCCAAGCAGCGCAAAAGGTAGGATTGTCAGGGTCAGCGGTACGGTTTCCGCGCGCAACACACCCGTCTGGACGTGCGCACCCGCAAGCGCGACCGCCCCAAGGCCATAAATCACGCCTTGGGCGCGCATGTGTTCTTCCTTCGGCGTACCGATCGCTGTGAGGTAGGCCACAGTCGGCGGACCCCAAACGCCCGACAGCCCGCCAATGAACCCGGCAAAGGCGCCTACACAGCCTTCGACCATGCCTGCCGCTGTCGGCAACCGCGGGGACCATCCTGCCAGTTGCAGGATCGCAAAAACGGTGACGGGTCCACCGATAAGCCCATACATAATGCGCGCATCAAAAACGCGAACGAGCTGCGCGCTGAGCACAAGCATCACCAGCCCGCAAAGCAGAAAGACGCGGTAGGTTTTGATCGTTTGCAGCGCGTTTGGCAGGCCTTGGCGCAGCGCCTGCCAAAGATTGGTCACCAATGTCGGCAGGATCAGGGCGGCAAGCGCCTGTTGTGGGGACAAAACCAGCGTCAGCCCCGAAATCAAAATCATCGGCATCGCAAAACCAACGATGCCTTTTACAAGCCCCGCAAATACGGCCACGCCGACAACAAATGCCAGCGACAATAGGGTCTCTAGTCCGATCAAGGTCTCCATGATAGCGTTGATAGTGCCTGAGCACAGGCCTCGCACGTCAAATCGAACGCGTTCTTTTTGTTCGTTCGGAAATGTTTTAGTGAATTATTATTGCGCTGCCACTGCGAAGACGGTATTGCTGCAGCTGCACAATCGAGAGGAATCGGCCATGCCCCGCGACGGACAAGACCTGAACAGCCAAGACACCGTTCTTTTGCCGGATTTACTGGCCCTAAGCGCGGCAACAATCGCCCCGCTGCGCGCGCTGCTGGAAACAGCAAAAGACTGCGTACGTGAACTGGTCGTTGAGGATGGCCGCGTGTCTGGCAGCAAAGTAGAGGCTGAACAAACCGCATCGCACGGCTTGGCGTGGTTCGCCACCTATGTCGAAGCTTTGGCGCAAATGCAGGTTTGGGCCGAAAAAATGACCGCTGAGGGCAAATTCGGGGACGTGGAACAGTTGATCCACCAGATCGCGTTTGGCGAATACCTTTGGCAGATTTACGGCGGTATTCCGATGAATCAGGGCGAAATACTGCGCCTGCAGGACATCGGCCTTACCCAAGACCAAATGCGGATGATGATGGAACCTGCTGTGCAAACGTTGACCCAACAAGGCAACACACAGGCCGCGCGCATCCGTCTTGTAGAATTGATGCAAGAACGCAGTGCAGAAATCACGGTGGGTGTAACCGGGCTTGATGATGAACTGGAAATGATCCGCGAACAGTTCCGGCGCTATTCGGTCGATCGGATTGAACCAGTCGCCCACGAATGGCACCTGAACGATGAACTTATCCCGATGGATATTATTGACGAGCTTGCCGAGATGGGCGTGTTCGGATTGACCATCCCCGAAGAATACGGCGGCTTTGGATTGTCCAAAGCATCGATGTGTGTGGTGTCTGAGGAGCTTTCGCGCGGCTATATTGGCGTCGGATCCCTGGGCACACGGTCCGAAATCGCCGCTGAACTGATCATTGCGGGCGGCACCGAGGACCAGAAACAAAAATGGCTGCCCAAGCTGGCGAGCGCAGAGACCCTGCCGACGGCGGTGTTCACCGAACCGAACACGGGGTCTGATCTTGGTGCATTGCGCACCAAAGCGACACCGGATGGGGATGACTGGAAACTAAACGGCAACAAAACATGGATCACCCATGCCGCGCGCACCCACATGATGACAGTGCTGGCCCGCACTGTACCTGACACGACCGATTACAAAGGTCTGTCGATGTTTCTTGCAGAAAAAACGCCGGGTACGGATGAACAGCCTTGGCAAGACCCCGGCATTTCCGGCGGCGAGATCGAGGTTTTGGGATATCGCGGTATGAAAGAATACACGCTGAATTTCGACGATTTTGCCGTAAAGGGCGAGAACCTTTTGGGGATGGAGCAAGGCAAAGGGTTCAAGCAGTTGATGGAAACATTCGAATCTGCGCGGATCCAAACAGCGGCGCGCGCGATTGGCGTTGCGTGTTCAGCGCTGGATGAGGCCATGAAATATGCGCAAGACCGCAAACAGTTCGGCAAAAGCCTTATCGAATTCCCCCGCGTTGCTAGCAAACTGGCGATGATGGCGGTTGAAATCATGGTGACGCGCCAACTCACCTATTTCTCAGCATTCGAAAAGGATCAGGGGCGGCGGTGCGACGTTGAGGCCGGCATGGCCAAACTGCTGGGCGCACGGGTTGCATGGGCGGCGGCGGACAATGCGTTACAGGTCCACGGCGGCAACGGGTTTGCGCTTGAGTACAAAATCAGCCGCATCCTGTGCGACGCGCGCATCCTAAACATATTTGAAGGTGCAGGAGAGATCCAAGCGCAAGTGATCGCACGCCGAATTCTTTGATCCAAAGATAAAACAAACCCATCAGGCCAGCCCATTGCGGTTTGTCCTGTTGGGTTCGGTCATTTAAATGGCAACATCACACAGGGCATGTCGCGCAGGTTGGGCAGGTTATCAATGATGTAACTTGTGCAGTCATCCATCGCTGCCTGTGACGCAGCGCGTGGGGACGCGTAGCCCCAAACCACCGAATAGGCGCCATCTTCACTGACCGCCATGGCGCGAAAATCCCCCCAAGACGGATCAGGGTTGTTGAAATATTCCGCAGCCTCAGCCGCCAGTGTGACTTGACCGTCTTCGGGTTGGGCATAGCCTTCTGGCAGGATTTCAGCGTAGATCAAACATACAGGCCCTTGTTTCAGGCATTCCTGTTCTGCGATGTCACGAGCCGCTTCGAGCGAATTGGCCCCCGTCACATAGCCATAGCCAAAATCCTTCGTGATCGCGAACGCGCCGAAATAGTCGTGGCCATCTAGAAACCCTGTATTGAACGCCTCAAGCGTTCCTTGGGGCAGCTCAAGGCCGCTTATCTGGTTCAGAACACCATTGGGTGGGTAGGTCACGACCTGCTGGACAGGTTCGCGAAATTCGACGTGGGTCACGGGCGGGCCAGCGTTCGGCAGGGTAAGCGTTAGGGACAGGGCAAATTCAATAATCATTTTGAGCTCCGAAAAATAATGGCAGAAAAACACGCAAAGACGCGTTCGTAAAGATTCTCCCCTTTTGGCCTGCGGCTTTGGTTCCTAAAGTCTTAGCATGTTCAAATTTTTCGCTCTTGGGATATTCGGTTTTCTGTCTGCTTGCGCGGCCGATGAAACCATATCGGGGTTCGTTGATCCGAATGCGGAATTTTATCTGGTTGAAATGGACGGGCGCGCGTTTGAGCTGAACGCAACGATCCAGTTCCCAAAACCCGGAGACGTCGTTGGCCAAGCGCCGTGCAACCGCTATTTCGCGCAACAGACACTGCCCTATCCTTGGTTCAACCTGGATGGGATCGGCGCGACCAGAATGGCCTGTCCTGATTTGCCCCAAGAAACCGAGTTCTTTGCCGCTCTCCAAGAGATGAGCCTTGCGGAAGCAGCAAACAAAACCTTGATCCTGTCAAATGAGGCTGGGCGTAGAATGGTATTTCAGACCCGTTAGGCCATTCGGCTCAACACATCGATGAGCCGCTGGCGCGCCTCGGGCAAGGCGCGATCCCCGAGTGATTTGGCCAGATGGTTGTGCAGAAAATGCCCCGTCGTGCGTAGGGCAATCACGATTTGGGCGATGTCTGCGTCGCCTTTGCCAAGCAAAACGTGGGGCAGCGGCAAAAGCCGATCTGCCCAATCGCCCGCCGCAAGTCGTGACACAGCGCGCCCTGTGCGCGGGGACACATAGAACAAATCGTCATTCCCGCCCGTCACCGCGCAGGCTGACAGATCAAGGGCGAACCCCATGTTTTCGAGCAAGGCGATTTCCCATTGCAGATAGGCCAGTGGCCAAACATCCGTGTTGCCCAGCAAATCCAGAATCTGCGTTGTGCGGGTGTAAAGCGCGTCATGGCGTTCGCGGTCGGGCAACACAAAGGCGCTTATGCCTGTGACGGCATTCAGCCCCGCCAATGCAAGGCGATCTTGCATGACTTGTGCGGCGCGGCTGCGAACAGGTTCAACGGTGAAACTGCCAAGGTGATCTTCGAGCCGCGCCTTCCAAGTCACATCCAACTGCGCGCCGGGTTGCAACATCGGCGCGATCTTGCGGCTGGTTCCGCCACGCACAACGCCCGACGCTTTGCCGTGTTCCGCTGTGAACACGTCGATTATCGCAGAACTTTCGCCATGCTTTCGGACCTTGAGCAAAGCCCCTTCGTCGCGCCATTCTATCATGGCTGCAGCTTAGCCGAGCGATGGGTCATCAAGCAAATGTCGCCCTGCGCGATCTTCGACCTCGAGGATCCAAAGATCGGGATCAAACCCCGCCTGTTTGCTGAGGGAGGCATCGACATCAGGTTCATCACCCTGCGCTAGCACGACCCATTCCCGCGCACCCGACATTAGATCGAATTGGCGTTGGAACGCGGTGGCATTGCCATCCAAGGTATTGAGTTTGACCAACACAGACCCCGCGGTCGCATCCCCTTTGCGGGTCACAAACACCGGAATGTCCAGCAAACGCAGGCGTGTCAGATAGGCCGACACCCAAACATCGGATGTCAGGCGCACCGTCACTGATTGCCGTCTTTGAAATCTAGGCCCATTTCGCTGTAACGCTCTTTTTCCTCAAGCCAGCCGGGACGCACTTTGACCTGTAGAAACAAATGGACCTTGCGGCCCAAAAATTCGACGAGTTCTTCGCGCGCTGCTTTGCCGACGGCCTTGATCGTTTCGCCACGATTGCCAAGCACGATGCCCTTATGCCCATCACGCATAACGTAGACGATTTGATCAACTTTGCAGGATCCGTCTTTGCGTTCTTCCCAGTTTTCAGTTTCCACAGTGAGCTGGTACGGCAATTCCTGATGCAATCGCAGTGTCAGTTTCTCGCGGGTTATTTCAGCGGCGATCATGCGCATGGGCAGATCAGCAATTTGATCTTCCGGGTATAACCATGGCTCTTCTGGCATCCGGGCAGCCAGCCATTCGCGCAAGGCCTGCGCACCATGGCCCTTTTCAGCGGAAATTAGAAAAGTCTCTTCGAACGCAAATCGTTCGTTCAGGTCTTTGGTCAGCCCCAGCAGAACGGGGGCTTCGACGCGGTCGATTTTATTGATGGCGAGCGCAACAGTGCGGCCTTTGCCGACGTCTTCTAGGCGTTCAAGAATCGCCTCAACGCCCTTGGTGACGCCGCGGTGGGCTTCGATCATTAAGACCACAACATCGGCATCCGCAACCCCGCCCCATGCGGCGGCGACCATCGCGCGGTCAAGGCGGCGTTTGGGTTGGAACAGTCCGGGCGTGTCCACGAACACGATCTGGCTGTCACCCTCAATCGCGACGCCGCGGATTCGGGCGCGCGTTGTTTGTACCTTATGTGTCACGATAGAGACTTTGGCACCAACCATGCGGTTTAGTAGCGTTGATTTACCCGCATTGGGTTCCCCGATCAGGGCCACAAATCCGGCACGTTGGGTCATGTTGTTTCTCCTTGCACGCGGGCCAAAAGAGCCTTCGCGGCGGCCTGTTCGGCTTGGCGTTTGCTGGGCGCTTGCGCGGATTCATGGGCGCCAGATTGCAGGCGCGCCTCAATCGTGAACACTGGCGCGTGGTCTGGCCCGCTGCGGGCGGTTTCCACGTATTTGGGGGGCGGTTCACCCTGCCCTTGCGCCCATTCCTGCAACGCAGTTTTGGCATCGCGCGCGTCGTCTTCTACGTTTTCGATCCGTGCGCCCCACAGTGCCACGACACGTTCGCGCGCCACATCAAAACCCGCATCCGCATAAACTGCGGCAATCACGGCCTCCATCGCGTCAGCAAGAAGGGCCTCTTTGCGCCGTCCACCTGTCAGCATTTCGGACCGGCCCAATTTCAGCACCGCACCAAGATCAATTTGGCGGGCCACATCCGCGCAGGTTTCTTTACGCACCAAGGCATTGAATCGCGGGGCCAGAAGGCCTTCGGGGGCGTTTGGATCCGCATTCAGCAAGGCTTCGGCCATGACCAGACCCAGTACGCGATCCCCTAAGAATTCAAGCCGCTGATTGTCGTCGCGATGGGGTGACGACATAGACGAATGCGTAACGGCGCGGATCAGGTGGTCGGGTTTGGCGAACGTATGGCCAAGCCGTGTCTGGAATTCGCGAAGGGGGCCTGACAGCTTCACTCGACCGCCTTGAAATAGCGATCCGAACGCCACGTCCAAAACGCCAGAAGCGATCGCCCAGAGGACGAGAACATGATCCGGTCAGCTCGGCCAACGATATCTTCGTAGGGAACAAATCCAACGCCACGTGAAATCTGCGGCAGGCGGCTGTCTGATGAATTGTCGCGGTTGTCGCCCATAAAGAAATACTGGCCTTCGGGCACGGTAAAGACACCCGTGTTATCCAGCGCCCGTTCACCAACGTTCAAAACGCTGTACTGGGTGCCGTTGGGCAGTGTTTCGGTGAACCGTTGTTTCAAACAGTCTTCGCCAATTGGAACGGTGCCATTGCCGCACTGCGGGAACGCGGGTGGCATGCCGCGCTGAACACGGGGTTCAACGAACAGGCCTGCATCCGTTTGGGGAACCATGGTGCCATTGATAAAGATGACGCCATCACGCACCTGAACCGTATCGCCCGGTGTGCCGATCAGACGTTTGATGAAATCACGGCCCGTTACAGGGTGCCGGAAGACAACGACATCGCCGGCTTCGGGTTCAGACCCAAGAAGACGTTCATTGCCACCCTTGAACACGCCACAGAAATCTTCGGCGTCCACATCGATGTTAAAACGCGGAATGATGATCGACGGGCAAGACGCGTAGGAATAGCCATAGGCCATTTTGTTCACGAACAAGAAATCACCAACCAAAAGGGTTTCTTTCATCGACCCCGATGGAATCCAGAACGGCTGAAACAGAAACGTGCGAAACACGCCCGCAATCAAAAGGGCGTAGACAACTGTTTTCACTGTTTCTTTAATGGATGCCCACATGGAGGGTCCTCGTGCAAATTGCGTCAATAAAAGTTGGGGTTATGTGGGCGTCCTTGCCGGTTTAGTCAACCCGCTTGCGCAGGGGGGGCCATAGGCCGCGCTTCGATCACAACAAAGGCCTGCGCCCAAGGGTGATCGTCCGTCAACGTCACATGAATGATGGCTTCGTGGTTCTCTGGGGTCAGGTCGCGCAGACGTTCGGCCGCCCATCCCGTCACGGCCATAACCGGTTGGCCTGTACGCAGATTGCTTACGGCCATGTCTTTCCACGAAATCCCCATGCGCAGTCCTGTTCCAAGCGCCTTTGAACAGGCTTCTTTTGCAGCCCAGCGTTTGGCATAGGTGCCCGCAACGTCTTTGCGGGATTCGGATTTTCGTTGTTCTGTCTCGGTGAAGACTCGGTTGCGGAACCGATCCCCGAACCGATCCAATGTGCCTTGGATTCGGTCGATGTTGGCAAGGTCTGTGCCAATTCCTAAGATCATGTACTGGCCTTTGTTGTCTGTAATTTGGGGCACATCCGTGACGGCACGAAATCAGTCATTACCAACCACCTGCGAAACAGTCACATCGCCTGAGGATTGGTTCACGGTGATCGACACAAGTGCTGTGTTCTGAAAACTTTGTTCGGGCAGATGAATAGTCGCAGGAACTTTGAACACAAGACCACGAGAAGGATCATAATCGGCTGTCAGGTCGTCAAAATAGATCGCGGCATAGCCAAGCCCATCATCCAACCCGACCACGGTGCAGGTTCGCCCCCCCAGTTCATCAACCGGAGGATGGAGGATCAACAAGTATGCCGCGGCTGCGGCGGGTTCGATCACATCCAAAAGGGCAACCCGCACAGCACCGTTTGCGAATATGGCCGTATTTTCTTCCCACGGTTCGACGATGGCATCCGCGCGCGCCTGCCAATCACAAGGAACCGCCGTTTGCGCCATTAAGGGGGCGGCTATCAAGAAGTAAAGGAAAACTAAAACTATGCGCATCCAAACACCCCGGTTGTGTCTATGTCATAAACCTTGATCTGTTCACTGCCCCCGCACAAGGCCACAAGCCGCGAACCAAGTACCTGATGACGAGGGTCTGCCGCGTAACGATCAAGGCTTTCACGGTCTTGGTAGACCCCAACAAATCCATACTGGGCTTCGGGCGATTTATGTTCGACATCTATATTTGGGCCGTGGTGAAAGGCCTTAAAACCGTCGATTGCCCCAACCAGATTACCAAGTGACGCCATGATATTCCCGAGCGCGTCTTCATCAGCGTTCGCAGGGATTGATAGGTATACGCAATGATAGATCATTGCGGTGTTGTCGCTGAAATGCGCCGTTTTGTACAATCCTTTAGGATAAATTGGCCGAGTGGGTCAAAACAGGTGGCGCCAATTAGGCGCGCGCTTCATCCATCAGGCGGCGCATTTCAGCAATGGCGTCCGGTAATCCACGAAAAATCGATTCACCGATCAGGAAGTGGCCGATGTTCAGCTCCATCACCTCAGGAAATGCGGCGACAGGTTTGACGCAATCATAGGTCAGCCCGTGGCCTGCATGAACCTCAAGCCCGAGATCGTGGGCAAAAGCAGACATGTTGCGCATTTTTTCAAGTTCAGCATCGCGGGTTTCAAAGTCGCCTTCGGCATGGGCATCACAATAGGCGCCGGTGTGTAGTTCTATGACTTGGGCACCAATGCGGTGGGCCGCTTCAATTTGGCGCTGATCGGCAGCGATAAATATTGATACGCGGCACCCAGCATCGCGCAGAGGTGCGATATAATGAGCAAGCTGGTTTTCTTCCCGGGCAACTTCGAGCCCGCCTTCGGTTGTGCGTTCTTCGCGCTTTTCGGGAACAAGGCAAACTGCATGGGGTTTATGGCGCAACGCGATTGCCTGCATTTCCGCAGTGGCCGCCATTTCGAAATTCAATGGGACGTTCAGCGCATCCATCAACGCGTCGATGTCGCTGTCGCCTATATGGCGTCTGTCTTCACGCAGGTGTGCGGTGATTCCATCTGCGCCTGCGGCTTCGGCCAGTTTGGCCGCACGCACCGGATCAGGCGTGTCCCCGCCGCGCGCATTTCGAACGGTCGCCACGTGGTCAATGTTCACGCCGAGTCGCAATTTGGACATAAGTCACCCCCTGTACTGGACTGAAGTCTAGCCCGCATCCCTGTGGTTGTTCAACTGGGCAAGTTTGTCGCGCAGCCGTTTACGACGCCGGTTCTGATAGGCGCGGATCACAGGAACAGAAAGGTAGTAACAAATCGTCGCCGTCACGATGCCCGGAATGATGCCGCCGATCATATAAGGGTAAAACACTTCGCCGTAGAAATCTGACAAACCACGCCAATCCATGCGGTCATCCGTAAAGATCGACTTGAAATTTTGCCACAAATCATTGAACGCGTTGTTGAATTGGCAACCGATCCCACAGGCGCTTTCGTGCCGACCGGGAAGCAAAGCGCGATCCATACGCGTGCCAAGCAGCCAATGCCCCGTGACAAGCGATGTGTAGGCGATGGGGATATATGTCAGCGGATTGCCAAAAAACGTCGCCATCAAAGCGGCAAGCACATTGCCGCGCATAATCATTGCGATCCCCGCCGAGATAAAAAAATGTATCCCGTAGAAGGGCGTAAAGGTGGTGAAAACGCCAGCCCAAATCCCGCGTGAGATTTTTTCTGGTGTGTCGGGGAGGCGTCTAACGCGGTGGCGCACATACTGCGCCGCACGGCCCCAGCCACCACGCGGCCACAGCAGTTCCAGCGTAACACGCCAGAGGGGTCGTCTGTCTCTGCGTCTGAAGACCAATCTTCAAATCCCCTGCCCGATTGGGCCCTTAGCTTTGGCGTTCTACCTGTCCGGCTCGGTCAGGATCACGATGCCGCGTAATTGAGGCGACATTACTGTCAGCCTCGAGCGCGGTCATGATGATGTGCATATGTTCTACGTCGCGCAGGTCAACCTCGATCAACAGTCTGAAGTAATCCGGTTTGCGATCAATGAACACTAGATCGGAAATATTGGCATCGTTTTCGCCAATCAACGTACAAATCCGCCCAAGAACACCGGCATCATTTGTGATGGTCATTTCGAGCGTGATGGTATTGGCAGCGGAATATGTGCCTTCTTGCCAATGCAGATCAATCCAGCGATCCGGCTGGTCTTCGTATTTTGCCAGAACTTCACAATCAATCGTGTGGATCACAACCCCTTGCCCGCGTCGGGTGATCCCAACAATGCGTTCGCCCGGAATGGGTTGGCAACACTGCGCGCGGCGGTGTGTTTGGTTTGCATCCAATCCGATCACGGCGCGGCGCGCCTCGATTTCCGCACCTGCCGATTTGGCAAGGTCCGGATAGATCGCACTGACCACATTGCGCGATGTTATTTCAGCGGCCCCAACCCGTTCGAGCAAATCATCCACATTGTTCAGCCCCAGCGATTTTCCAGCGGTCATCAATGCCTTTTCGGTGGGTTTCTTGCCGACGTTTTCGAACGATACACGCACCAATTCACGGCCCAATCGGATGAACCGTTCGCGGTCTTCTTCGCGCAGGGCTTTGCGGATCGCGGTTTTGGCCCGCCCCGTTACCGCGATGTCGATCCATGTGGCCTGTGGCGTTTGACCCTCGGCGGTGATGATATCAACGGATTGCCCGTTCTTGACGCGCGTCCAAAGGGGCACCCGCAGCCCATCCACCTTTGCGCCGACGCAAGCATGACCAATCCTGGTGTGAATGGCATAGGCGAAATCAATGGGTGTTGCGCCACGGGGCAGTTTTATGACGTCACCCTTGGGGGTGAAACAGAACACTTGGTCCTGATACATTTCCAGTTTGACCAGATCGAGGAATTCATCGTGATCATGATCTTCTTCCAGCCGCTCCGTCAGCTGTGCAATCCAGCGCGCTGGATCAACGGCAAATCGGTTTTCGACGCGTTCCCCATCCCGGTACGACCAATGAGCCGCGACGCCCGCTTCGGCGACTTCGTGCATTTCAACGGTGCGAATTTGGACTTCGACCCTTTTGCCGTCCCGGCCGGACACAGTGGTGTGCAAACTGCGATAGCCGTTAGATTTGGGCTGACTGATGTAGTCTTTGAACCGGCCAGGCACGGCAAACCATCGCTGGTGGATGGCCCCCAATGCCGCATAGCAATCAGATTCTGATTGGCAGATCACGCGAAACCCGTAGATGTCGGACAGGCGCGAAAACCCCTGTTCCTTTTCCTGCATTTTACGCCATATCGAATAGGGTTTCTTGGCACGGCCATAGATGTCGGCGGCAATACCCGCCTTTGACATCTCATGTTCCATATCGCCTTGAATCTTTTGCACAACATCGCCGGTTTCGCGCTGTAGGGTAATGAACCGACGGATAATGGAATTGCGTCCTTCTGGGTTGAGAACCCGAAAGGCGAGATCTTCGAGTTCTTCGCGCATCCATTGCATCCCCATGCGACCTGCAAGAGGGGCGTAGATATCCATCGTTTCACGGGCCTTTTGCGCCTGTTTTTTCGGGCGCATGGATTTGATGGTGCGCATGTTGTGCAAACGGTCAGCAAGTTTCACCAACGTGACCCGCAGGTCGCGCGACGTTGCCATGAACAATTTCCGGAAATTTTCGGCCTGTTTGGTTTCGGACGAATTGAGCTGCAGGTTTGTCAGCTTCGTAACGCCATCGACCAGTTCGGCAATTTCGCGTGAAAATCGCTGTTCGACCGCTTTGTAGGTCGCGCCAGTGTCTTCGATTGTGTCGTGCAACAGCGCCGTGATCAGCGTGGCATCATCCATTTGCTGTTCTGCAAGGATACCGGCGACCGCAATGGGGTGGGTGAAATAAGGTTCGCCAGAGTGCCGGAATTGACCGTCGTGAGCATCGGCCCCAAAAACAAAAGCATCCGCAATCATCGCTGCGTTGGTTTTCGGATTATAGGTGCGGACCAGCGCGATCAGGTCGTCGGCAGTGATCATGCTGGTGCCGCCTTTTGTTCAGGCCTTATTTCTGACCTTGGGCTTCCATCAATGCGCGAAGCAGTTTTTCTTCGGACATGTCATCGTCCGCAGGCTTGTCTGCCTCGGGGGCACCGCCGCCCATCAACAACGCCATCGAATCTTCTTCTGGTTCGTCGACTTCGATCTGGGTCTGGTTTGCTTCAATCATACGTTCACGCAGATCAGCCGCCGTTTGGGTTTCTTCCGCGATTTCACGCAGGGACACGACAGGGTTCTTGTCGTTGTCACGCGCGACAGTCAGCGCGCCACCCGCAGAAATTTCACGCGCACGATGTGCGGCCAGCATGACAAGTTCGAAACGGTTTGGAACTTTGTCAACGCAGTCTTCAACGGTTACGCGGGCCATAGGGCACTCCAATCAGCAGGTAAATGTCGGTCAAGACCCGCTATCTAAAGGCTTGACAGGTTTATTACAACCCAATTCCACGTGGTTTTTCAGCGCTTCAACAGCTGTATTTCTGCACGTGACTCGGCGCTATGATGTGCAAGCATGGTTTGCACGGATTGCCCCAACACCGGATGGACCCAATCAGGCGCAATATCGGCCAGAGGAACCAACACAAATGGGCGATCCTGAACCCTTGGGTGGGGCAGAATTAGGGTTTCAGGCGTTGTGGTCATTTGAACCTCAGGCGGAAGGTCATGCCACTGCTGAAAGACCGCATGATCAGGCAAAACGTGTTCCTCACAGGCAATGAGATCAAGATCAAGCGTGCGCTGCCCCCATCGCTGGGTCCGCGTGCGCCCAAAGTCGGATTCGATTCGATGCAGGTGTGCCAGAATTTCCGACGGCGATAGCTCCGTTTCGAACGAGCAGGCAGCATTTACAAAATCCGGACCGGACCCAGCAGGGAAAGCAGGCGTTTGATAAAAGCCACTTGTGGCCACATCGTTGAAATACCGCTTAAGTTGTGCAAGTGCTGCATGAACTGTTTCATAAGGCCCTCCTGCGGTTGAGCCTGAATTTCCGCCCAAAGCAACGAGCGCTAGTTTGCTTTGAGTGTCATGAAAGTCTTGCGACATGTCATATAATCCTTACATAGGGAGTCGTCCGAGCCGGACAACCACTCACATACGTTCCCACCGGCACGGATTATTTGAAAGGACCATTTCTTATGTTCTACCGTGACGAGCGCCTTGCGCTCTTCATTGACGGTTCAAACCTTTACGCAGCGGCAAAATCCCTTGGGTTTGATATCGACTATAAACTTCTTCGTCAGGAGTTCATGCGCCGTGGCAAAATGCTACGTGCGTTCTACTACACTGCTTTGTTGGAAAATGACGAGTATTCGCCGATCCGCCCACTGGTCGATTGGCTTCATTACAATGGGTTTACGATGGTCACCAAGCCCGCCAAAGAATTCACGGATTCTATGGGGCGGCGCAAGATCAAAGGCAACATGGACATTGAACTGGCCGTGGATGCAATGGAATTGGCACCACACGTGGATCACATTGTGATCTTTTCGGGTGACGGCGATTTTCGCCCGCTGATTGAATCATTGCAACGCAGCGGTGTGCGCGTGTCTGTGGTCTCAACAATTCGCAGCCAGCCGCCAATGATCGCGGATGAACTGCGCCGACAGTGTGACAACTTTATTGAACTTGACGAATTGCGCGACGTCATTGGCCGCCCCCCACGGGAAACGCCCATTCGGGAAAAAGCACCCGAGCTTGATGACGCGCTGGAAGAAGACGAAGAAGAATAAAAATGAAAACGGGCGCCCCAACAGGCGCCCGTTTTTGATTGGGAACAGAGTGAAAAGACGGCGATGACGGCGGTTAACACCATAGCCATCATAGGAGGCGGAATTTGCGGGTTGGCCACTGCCATAGCCTGTCGAGCGGCGGGGGCGTCGGTTCAGGTTATTGAACGCGCCCCAACCCTTGCCCCGCTCGGGACCGCAATAAGCCTTTGGCCAAATGCACAATCCTGCCTCGCAGAGTGGGGGCTGGCCGCGCAGATCAACGCGATTGGCTGTCAATTTGATCGCATATCGACCCGCACACCCGATGGCGGCCCTATTCTGGATTTTGATCTTGGAGGGCTTCACAAGAAATTCGGCTTTATAAGCCGATGTGTGACGCGCGCGGATTTACAGCGGACCCTTGCCGCGCCTCTGCCTGCAGGCACCATTCGTTTAAATACCACTGTACGTGATGTCAGCGACACCGAAGACGGCGCATGTGTCACATTGGCCGATAACAGCGAAATCGGCGCGGATTTGATCGTGGTGGCGGATGGGCAAAATTCAGCATTGCGCGATCAAATCGTCGGTCCGTCCCCATTGCGGTGGGCGGGATATGGTGCCGTTCTTGGGTTGGCGCAAACCTGGGTCAATCCACCCGGCTGGGGCGATCGGAATGAAGCCTGCGAATACTATGGCCCAAATGGCCGCTTTGGTGTTTTTCGGGTGGGCGGCGATCAAACATATTGGTTCTTTGTATCCTCACGCGTTCCCAAGGCCTTAGATGCAAAACCAACGGACATTGATTGGATATTGAACGAACTGCGCGATTGGCCCGCGTTCACGCGGGATTTGGTGCGGGCGACACCGAAACAGAACATGCCGCAAGTTGCGTTTCATGATCGTGCGCCGGCCCGTCATTGGGGTAAGGGACGGGTAATTTTGGCGGGCGATGCGGCCCATCCGATGCTTCCCAATTTCGGGCAAGGTGCCAATCAAGCGATTGAGGATGCCCATGCCATCGGGCTGGCTGTGCGCGCGGAGGTATCAGGCAGCGCGTTCGCCGCAGTCTACGCCAAACACCGCAAAGCGCGCGCGGAACGGTTTGTTGCCCAGAATCGTCAAAGCGGGCGGTTGTTGCAACTGGAAAGCCCAATAGGCCAATCCATCCGAAATATCGCCTTGAAAATGACGCCGGAACGCATGTTGCAGCGGCAGTTCGACTGGCAATTCAAGGTTCCTAAACCGCACTGGGCCGCCTAAAATTTGAGGCGGCGATAGACGCTGGCCGCAAAACCCCATAGCATTGCCAGCAATGAAGCCGAGGTAAGACACCATCATGACCAAGCCCCCTTTGACCCTATATTTGGCCGCGCCACGCGGATTCTGTGCCGGTGTAGATCGTGCCATTAAGATCGTAGAACTGGCCTTGGAAAAATGGGGCGCTCCGGTTTTTGTGCGCCACGAGATCGTCCACAACAAATACGTCGTGGATGATTTGAAAGCCAAAGGAGCGGTTTTTGTAGAAGAACTGGATGAATGCCCCGATGATCGGCCTGTCATTTTCAGCGCGCACGGGGTGCCCAAGGCTGTGCCAGCTGCGGCGGCGAAACGCGAAATGGTGTATGTGGATGCCACCTGCCCACTGGTGTCCAAGGTCCACATTGAGGCCCAGCGCCATTCTGACAACGGTTTACAGATGATCATGATTGGTCATGACGGACACCCTGAAACCGTCGGTACAATGGGTCAATTGCCGGACGGCGAAGTATTACTGGTCGAAACGGTCGAAGATGTCGCAACAGTGCAGGTCCGCGATCCAAACCACTTGGCTTTTGTAACTCAAACTACACTCAGCGTTGATGACACATCCGAGATTGTCGCCGCCCTGAATACCCGTTTCCCTGCCATCGTTGGGCCCCATAAAGAAGACATCTGCTATGCGACCACCAACCGCCAAGAAGCGGTCAAGGCTATGGCCCCCAAGGCCGATGCGATGCTGGTCGTGGGTGCCCCCAATTCATCTAACAGCCAGCGACTTGTCGAAGTCGGGCGCAAGGCCGGGTGCAATTACAGCCAATTGGTTATGCGTGGCGCAGACATTGATTGGCGCGCGCTTGAGGGGATCACATCAATCGGGATCACAGCGGGGGCATCTGCACCAGAGGTTTTGATCAATGAAGTCATCGACGCCTTCAAAGATCGCTATGACGTTTCGGTTGAACAGGTCGAAACCGCCGTCGAGAACGTCGAATTCAAAGTCCCGCGGGTTCTGCGTGAACCGGCATAGATGCTAGGTGCGACCGAATGAGCGACTATGTTGCATTTGATGGCGCAGTCGAGCCTATGGAATGGGGCAAATCCACATATACTGTTTTGCGGCTGCCTGCCGAAATTGTAGATGCCATCGGACCGACCAAACGGGTGGAAGGTGAGATCAACGACCATCCCGTAAACCTCGCGCTGACCAAAGCCCCCGTGATAGAAGGTGTGTTCTTATGGGCGGGCAAAAGCCTGTTGCGCGACGTAGGTATCGAACCGGGCGAGCGGATAGAAATCCGACTGCGGGCCGCGCCCGACGATGCGGTTGATGTTCCTAGCGATGTGATCAACGCCTTAAGATCGGCGGGCCTGTCCGATGTTTGGGCTGGCTTAAGTGCTGGCAAGAAGCGCGGGATGTTGTATCAGGTCAATTCTGCCAAACGGGCCGACACCCGAACCAAACGGATCGCGAAATTGCTGAACGAGTTAAAAGATGCGTGACATCCCAAGATCCGCCCTGATCCTTGGATTGGCCGGGCTTATGCCGTTCGTTTTTGGCGTGATAACGCTATATTTCGACGCGTTCGGCCTTTGGTTTGCACAAACTGTTAGCCCTCGTTTAGTCGGGCCTTATGTCGGGCTCGCCTATGGTACGGTTATTTTGTCTTTTATGTCGGGCGTTTTGTGGGGATTTGCGACCAAGGCAACGGGTGGGCAAGCGGCCACGGGATATGCTCTTTCTGTGCTGCCTGCCCTTTGGGCCTTTTTCATGGTTGGCGGCGGGGCCGTGTCGGCGGGCATGAACCTGATCGTCGGGTTCATTGGCCTTTTGGTGTTGGATTATGCCTTTTGGACATGGGGCCTTGCGCCGCGTTGGTGGATGGCATTGCGGATTTTGCTGACAGGCCTTGTCATCCTTTGTTTGCTGCCAGTGGTGATATGAATATGGATCAGAAAACGATCGCGACATATGATGCTAAGGCGCAGGACTATGCGTCGAAATTTGATAGCGGCGCAAAACCCGGCACCCATTTGTCGCGATTTATGGCCGCACTGCCCAAAGGCGGCGATGTTCTTGATTTGGGGTGTGGACCTGGCGGATCAGCGGGTCATCTGCACCGCGCGGGGTACGTGGTTGACGCGATAGATGCGTCCCAAGAAATGGTGCGTTTGGCCCGCGAAACCCAAGGTGTAAACGCCCGCCAAGCCACGTTTGATGATGTCACCGAAGTGGCCGTCTATGACGGTGTCTGGGCGAATTTCTCTTTGCTCCATGCGGCACGCGAAGATATGCCCCGTCATCTGGCGGCCATTGCGCGCAGCCTGCGCGACGGCGGGCATTTCCATATCGGTATGAAAACAGGCGACGGCATGAAACGCGATCACCTAGATCGTCGATACACCTACTATACTGAAGCGGACCTAACCAATCTCATCCGCGCAGCCGGATTTGAAATTTTGGCGACGGATCGTGGCCACGAAATCGGGCTGGCAGGCACGGATGATTGGTGGGTCGTGATCATGGGGAAACGCACTTATGGCTGACCTGTTTGCCTACACAGATGGCGCGTGCAGCGGCAACCCCGGCCCCGGTGGCTGGGGCGCAATTCTGATCGCACGCGAGGGTGACAGTGTCGTCAAAGAGCGCGAATTGAACGGCGGCGCCGGGCAAACCACGAACAACAAAATGGAGCTGATGGCCGCGATTTCGGCGTTAGAGGCTTTGTCGACGCGGTCTGCAATTACCGTTGTCACCGACAGTTCCTACGTCAAAGACGGGATCACCAAGTGGATTTTCGGCTGGAAAGCGCGTGGTTGGAAAACAGCGGGCAAAAAGCCGGTCAAAAACGAAGACCTTTGGAAACGACTTGAGGCTGCAACACAGCGCCACGATGTCACGTGGGAATGGGTCAAAGGCCACGCGGGTCATCCAGAAAACGAACGCGCCGATGAATTGGCGCGTGCTGGAATGGCACCGTTCAAGGGCTGACGCTTTGCGCAATGCGACGTTTGTTCCTGAGTATTTTGAAACCAAAGAAATCAATCGAAGACAGAAGGCGGCGTCCAGCCCTTGAGGACATCACGGGCCAGAGCAGGTTTTTTCCCAGCCCGTTGAAGCCGCAAGACATTAACGGACGCAGCGCGATTTTCATCTGCGCCAACCGACTGAGCCCCAATCAAGAGGCGATCTTGTGTAAAGTGCGCTTCACCGGTCGCTAAAGGTAAGGGATCGGGCATTGCCTGAAGCAACTTGATCCTTTCGCCTGCGGCCTCTGTCCAAGCGCCAGGAAACGGGGACAGGCCATTGATTTGGCGCACGATGACATCTGCCGGCTGCGTCCATTCAATCCGGGCCTCGGCTTTGTCGATCTTGGAGGCATATGTGATGCCATCGGTGGGTTGTGGTTCTGGCGTTAACCTGTCGAGATCAGCCAATGCGTCCACAATTGCGCCTGCGCCAAGCTGTGACAAACGATCATGCAAAGACCCTGTCGTCTCGTTCGGCTCAATTGCCAATTCACGACGCAAAAGAACCGGGCCCGTATCGAGCCCAGCATCCATTTGCATGATGCACACACCTGTCAACGCGTCGCCCGCCATTATGGCGCGATGGATTGGTGCAGCGCCGCGCCAGCGCGGCAACAACGACGCGTGAATGTTCAAACATCCGCGGTGAGGGGCATCCAATACGGCTTGGGGCAATAACAGCCCATACGCGACGACCACCGCAATATCAGCGTTCAAATCGCGAACCGCCGCCTGTTCGTCTTCCCCTTTTAGGGACGTCGGATGACGGACTTGCAGCCCAACCGCTTCGGCCCGCGCCTGAACTGGGCTTGGCCGATCCTTTTTGCCACGGCCAGCGGGGCGGGGCGGTTGGCAGTAGACAGCACAAACGTCATGGCCCGCATTGAGTAAGGCATCCAAAACCGGAACGGAAAAATCCGGAGTTCCCATAAAAATAATGCGCATGCTTTGCCCTTCCCTCTTGGCCCAAATGCTTTCGCTGCAGGGCCATTTGCAACCGTTCTACCCGTGCAATTTACGCGCTTTCTTGAGCAGCATATCGCGCTTCACGCGGCTCAGGCGGTCGAAATACATCTTTCCATTCAGATGATCGATCTGGTGTTGAACGGATGTTGCCCAAAGACCGACAAAATCACGTCTGTCATAAACGCCCGCGTCATTCATGAACCGCACTGTCACCGCACGAGGGCGTTCTAACGGTGCAGAAAGCCCCGGCACGTTGGGCGATGCTTCTTCGTGAAGACGCAGCTCGCTTGATGCATGCAGAATACTCGGGTTGGCCATGCGGACGGCCTGACCGCGCTTGTCAGATGCATCGACAACCGCAAGGCGCAGGGACACGCCCAGTTGCGGGGCCGCAAGGCCAACACCGGGCATGGCATCCATCGCTTCAATCATTTCATTCCACAATGCACGAATGTCATCGGTGATTGCATCAACTTCGGTGGCTTTGATGCGCAGCACTTTTGCGGGATACCGAACAAAGGGTCTATGTGGCATAGCGGGCCTCAAGGGTGTGGCGGACATCCGCGGACTGATGATCAAAGATCACTGTCCCGTTGAGATGATCCAATTCATGTTGAATGCACCGCGCAATGAGGCCCGCGAAGTTCGCCGAAGAACGACCCTTTTGCGGATCATCCCAGTGCAATTCAATTTTGTCGGGCCGGCTGACGGTCATGGGTAGGTCGGGAATGCTGAGGCATTGCTCATCCAGTTCAGTTCGCGCTGCGCTGACGTTTTCTAGCTGTGGGTTCACAAAGGCCATCGGTGCGCGCGTGCCTTCTTTCCAGCTGACATCCACAACAAAAACCCGTTTCAGCACGCCGATTTGGGACGCTGCAAGCCCACGGCCGTTCGCAGCATACATGGTGTCAAACAGGTTTTTTATTAGGTCTGTCACCGCGGGGTCTGCTGGATCAACGGGTGCGCAGACCTGCATCAAGACAGGATCTGGCCATAGCCGGACTTTACGCGTTCCCACGTGCAATCTCGCGTTTCAGCTTTTGCATTTTGCGGGTGATCATTTGCCGTTTCAGCGGCTTGAGATAATCAATGAACAGCTTACCATTCAGGTGGTCAATTTCGTGCTGCACGCATGTCGCCCAAAGCCCGTCAAATTCTTCCTGCACGGTTTTGCCTGACAAATCGGTCCATTCAACTTTGACAACGGCCGGGCGTTCAACTTCGGCGTATTGATCAGGAATGCTGAGGCAGCCTTCGTCATAGATGTTGCGGTCTTGGGATGCTTCAATCACGTGGGGGTTGATCAGAACCATGGGCTTTGGCGCGCTGGTTTCATCCTTGACGCAATCCATAACCAATATCCGGCTCATGACGCCGACTTGAGGTGCGGCCAAACCAATGCCGGGCGCATCGTACATCGTTTCAAGCATATCATCCGCGAGGGCTTGGACATCTTTATCGATCGTCGCGACGGGGTCGCACATCGCCTTTAGGCGCGGATCGGGGTGAATGAGGATGGAACGTCTGGTCATGGCTCCCTCTAAAACGATCCGTGCGAGGGTGCAACATTGGCTTGCGCCCATCTGTGGTCCCGTTAGCTTGTTCCTAACAAGGAGAACCCCATGAGCTTTGACACCCCTATCAATCGTCGCGGGACCCACAGTATGAAGTGGGACGGGATGGAACCGATCTACGGCGTAGATGCCCAAGATGGCATTTCTATGTGGGTGGCCGACATGGATTTCCAACCTCCGGCTTGTGTGCAGAACGCGGTTCAGGCGATGCATGACCACGGGGTCTATGGCTATTACGCCGACAACGAGGACTATCTCGGAGCAATCCAATGGTGGATGGAAGAACGCCACGGCTGGCATGTTGACCCATCTTGGGTGTTCACGACACATGGCTTGGTCAACGGCACTGCGATGTGCGTGGATGCCTTTACTGCGCCCGGTGATGGTGTCGTATTATTCACGCCCGTTTATCACGCCTTTGCCAAGGTCATTCATGCCGCAGGACGCAAGGTGGTGGAATGCCCCTTGGTGAACGACGTCGGACGATATGAATTCGATTTCGATGGCTATGATGCCCAGATGACGGGCGATGAACGCATGGTGATTTTGTGTTCACCCCACAACCCGAGCGGTCGGGTTTGGAGCAAAGGCGAACTGCAGGCCGTCGCCGCATTTGCCAAACGCCACGACCTGATCCTTGTGAGCGATGAGATCCATCATGATTTAACGTTCAGCGGTGTGAAACACACACCAATGGCGCATATCGAAGGGATCGAAGACCGGTTGGTTATGATGACGGCCACCACAAAGACCTTTAACATCGCCGGGTCCCACAGTGGCAACGTCATCATCCAAGACCCTGATCTTCGTGCTGCCTTTGGGGCGCGCATGGCCGCGATGGGCCTGTCGCCCAATTCGTTTGGCCTGTTTATGGCAACAGCGGCCTATTCCCCCGAAGGCGCCGTTTGGGTGGACGAATTGTGCGATTATTTGGATGGCAATCGAAAGCTGTTTGATGACGCGGTGAACGCGATCCCGGGCTTGGCGAGTATGGCGATGGAATCGACCTATTTGGCATGGGTAGATTTTGCAGGTACCGGAATGCCCCGCGAGGATTTTACCCGCCGCGTCGAACAAGATGCTAAAATTGCCGCAAACCACGGCCCGACGTTCGGCACAGGTGGGGAAACCTTTATGCGGTTCAACTTCGCAACGACCCGCGCGCAAGTTCAAGAAGCCGTTGAACGTTTGGCGACGGCGTTCGGCGATTTGCAGTAGTGGAGAAAGTCACCGGCATTGGTGGTTTTTTCTTTCGCGCGTCCGATCCGGATACATTGTCGGATTGGTATGAAAGTCGGTTGGGGGTTGGCAAAGTCGTCTATGAACACTCGGGCGTTCCTGACTGGACGCAGGAGGCTGGCGAGACAGTGTTCGCGCCTTTCGACCGCACGACAGAATATTTTGGCCGCATGAGCCAACAGTGGATGTTAAATTTCAGAGTAAACGATTTGGATGCGATGATCACCCAGCTCCGCAGAGTGGGTGAAATCGTTGAGATCGACCCAATAGATCATCCCAATGAACGGTTCGCTAAGTTGACTGATCCTGAAGGAAACCCCATCGAATTGTGGCAGCCCGCCTAACGCCCCAAAAGCGCAATCGGCGCATCGTCGGGACGTTCAAAATCAAGGGGCGCGCCATCGCTGGCGGACGTGTTGCGTTTGAAATCATACTGCATGCGATGCCCGTCCGTAGACGACGCAACAATCAGACACTGGCTCAGGTGGCGTCCGCCATCATAGATGTCCACAAGCCCTCGCAAATTTGATGCTGAGGCGCGATCAACAACAAACCCTTCGGGCAACATACGCACAATTGAATGGCTTTCGCCGTTCGCTTCAACCCGCAAACGTTGGTTGCGTTTGGCAGATTTTGCATGCGCGGCGCGCAATTCATCTTGAATGGATTGTGGCAGTGATTCCAGCATTTTAGCCCCCAACTTATGAAGGGTAGGATGGGCCGAAAATAGTTAGCGTCAAGTGAACAAATCCGCTGCGCCGCAGCGCGTTTTGCGTTCTGCACCGCGGCGTTTCACTTCCTAGGCCTTTGCCTTAGGGCGCAGCACATGCGGCTTTGCAGCATCATAAAGTGCAGAATCCGGAAACCCGTGACTGTCTGATAACGCAGGCCCCAATAGAATCAGTGCGGTACGGGTGATTTTGGCATCCCGCACCTTGGCGCGAATATCGCTCAATGTGCCTCGGATAATCTGCTGATCCGGCCACCCGACACGGTAAATCACCGCCACGGGGCAATCCGCGCCGTAATGGGGTATGAGTTGGCGTTCGATTTCCCGCAGTGCCCGTATGCCTAAATGGATCGCAAGAGTCGTACCTGTTCGGCCAAAGTTATCGAGCGTTTCGCCCGCCGGCATACCGGTAGATTTCATCGACATTCGGGTCAGTACGATGGATTGCGCGACTTCTGGAACCGTTAGTTCCTGCCCAAGCGCGGCTGCGGCGGCGGTATAGGCCGGAACGCCGGGGATGATTTCATAGGGAATATCATCAGCCTTAAGCCTGCGGATTTGTTCTGCGATCGCACCATAAAGCGACGGATCGCCCGAATGCACCCGTGCCACATCTTGGCCTTTGACATGCGCCGCAACAATTTCAGCGTGGGTTTCATCCAAATGCATTGGTGCAGTGTCCAATACGCGCGCATCTTCCGGCGCAATTGCAACGACCTGTTCAGGCACCAAAGACCCAGCATATAGGCACACTGGACATGCCTTAATCAGACGGGCTGCCTTAAGGGTGAGAAGCTCGGGATCGCCCGGCCCTGCACCAATGAAATAAACGGTCATTTACGCGGTCTCCGGTTCATAGGGGTCATGGCGTTTGTCGATCAAATCGCCGTCGATTTTGCGGGCATAGCCACGCGGTGTGAACATGCGCGGCCCATCACCAAGTTGCGCCAGACGGGAATTTGACGACCCGACCAGCACCACCGTCAGCATATCCACTTCGTCCACTTGCAATTCATCCAAACGGCGATAGCGCACCCGTTCGGTTGGACGCCCAAGGTTCGACGCGAGCATAACAGGCGTGTCTGCGGGACGATGTTGCAGCAAGATGTCGCGTGCTTCGGCCAGCAAAGTTCGGCGGGTTTTGGACACGGGATTATAGAACGCGATCACAAAATCACCCTTTGCGGCGGCGTTCAAACGTCGGACAATGTCATCGCGCGGGGTGAGAAGATCTGACAAACTGATGGTGCAGAAATCATGACCCAGTGGGGCCCCTGCCCGCGCAGCGGCCCCTTGCAAGGCTGACACACCGGGCGAGCAAATGACGTCGACCCGCCGCGCGGCATCGCTGACGCCTTCTTGATCGGGTCCGCGATCCAAAAGTTCAAACACCAGCGCACCCATCGCATAAATGCCCGCATCCCCCGAACAGACCAAGGCAACGTTTTTGCCCAGCGCAGCCTGTTCAAGCGCATAGCGACACCGCGCTTCTTCGCCGCCTAACGGGAAATCGCTGCGTGTCTTGCCAGCCGCCAGTGGCCCCAGCAAATCAATATACAGCCCATAGCCAACCAGTTCTTCCGCGTCAGCCACGAGGCGCGAGACTTCGGGCGTGCGCCATGTGGCTTGGCCCGGGCCGATTCCCACGACTGACAAACGGCCGCGCGCCCGGCCTTTCAGATCAGTGATGGGATCAGGCGACAGGGCGATGGCACAGGTGGCATTGGCCGTCTTGCGTTTGGAAACGATCAATCGGCCTTTCGGCCCAACGCTCGCTAGGGCGGCACCTTCAGACACGCCGTGGCAGCCAACTTCGGCGAAAACCACGTCGGACGGCGTTTGCAGACGCGGTGTTTCCGCCTCAAGCTCGGGCGCAGTAAACACGCGAAACGGCACGCCAAGGCGATGCGCCACAGCGTGCATCGCAGGTTCGTCGGCCTTTAGATCGAGGGACGCGACACAGGCGATGTTTTCGAGCGGGATCATCGCATTGGAACAGGTTTCAACCGCGAGTTCCCAAACCTCAACCGGGTCCGCATTGCGTGCGCAGCCAAGGCCAAGAACAACGTCTTGACGATAAAAACCAATGAATGTGCTGCCGTCTGAGGCCGCCAACTGCGCGGGCGGATGGGCCTGCGTTGGAATTTTGGGGGCCGGAATTTGTGTGACGTTGGGCCGTTCAGCCAACGTCTGCAACCACGGGGCCTGCCCCGTCAAAACAAAAGGGGCATCGTTAAGAAGCCCCGCCATCACGGGTTTCGCGTTTTCTATTGGCGCAACGCGGTATCCCGCAGGCGGTTCATCCAATGCGACACCCAACGCGACATCGCCCGCCGTTGTTACCGCTGCCGTTGTGCCGAGCGCGTCGGCAATCTGCTTGGCCAAGCGGTTCGCGCCACGATGCCCCCCCAAAAGAGGCACCACGACACGGCCGTCGTCAGAAACAGACACGACAGGCGGTTCCGTGAGTTTGTCGTTCAACAAAGGCGCGACGCCACGGATCAAAATACCAGAGGCGCAAACGCCAATGATGGGTGTTCCCGCGGCAAACAGATCACGTGCATGATCCAAGGCATTGGGGAAATAGGCCGCTGCGTTATCAACACGGTCTTCTCGTCCATGGACGTCACAACCAAGAACCTGCGCGATGGCATGTGCCGTGGGTTCACCAGATTTTGAGAGCGCCAGAATGACAGGTTCTAAAGCCACGGGTCGGCTCCTTTGGTCAGCAAGATCATTGAAAAATAGGGGGCGGTTTGCGGCGCATTCGCCAATGGCACGACCACTTGTTCAGGAAGGGTTGCGCGTTCAACGTAAGACGCATGATCGGTCAGTCCAAGGTCATCAATTACGGCGCGGATTTTCTGCAGGTGACGCCCGACCTTCATGATCGCGACGGCTTCGGCGCCGGCGATCCGTTCGCGCAATTCGGTTTCATCCATTGGGCCGGGCAAGACCGTCAGCCGTTCATTGCGCGCCACCAACGGACGATCGGCTTCGGCCGCGCAGGCTGTGACGGAAGTAACACCGGGGACAATTTTGACGCAAAAAGTACCCTTAAGACGGGCATGCAAATACATAAATGATCCGTAAAAGAACGGATCGCCCTCGCATAGACATATCACATCTTCGCCCGCCGAAAGCGTTTGCGCGATGGTCTGCGCGCCAAGATCGTAGGCCGCCTGTGCCGGCCCGCGTTCGACAGTCATAGGAACGTCCATGACAATTTCACGCGCGCCCTTAGGGATCAGGTCTGCCGCAATCGACCGCGCAAAACTGTCTGCACCCGCCAAAGTCGGGTAGGCGATGACGCTTGCGCCTTCGATCAATCGCGCGGCGCGAAGTGTAATCAGATCCGGCGCACCGGGGCCAAGGCCCACGCCATACAACGTCCCCGTCATTGCGCCACCCTTCGTTCTTCATCGTGGTACATACATCCCGCCCCGCTGGGCATCTTCGTGTCGCGCGATATCATCTTTTGACTAGGCTCCATTGCGTCACCGGCATGGACGGGCGCCATCCCGTAAGGCGCCCGACAGGTTCGGCGCGATGGGTTTGAAGTTTCACAAGATCGCCGCCGTGTGTGGCATGGAGCGCCAGAAGTTCGGATTCGGATTCCAGCGTCACGGCGTTGGCGACAAGCCGACCAAGGGGACGCAGCGCTGCAAAAGCGGTGTTAAAGGTTTCGCGCGATAGACCGCCACCGATAAAGACAGCATCAGGAGCATCAAGACCAGCAAGTGCGCCCGGAACCGTCCCATCAATCAGTTCGAGTTTGGGCGCACCAAGCGCAAGTGCATTTTCGGCGGCCATGGCACGACGATCTGCGCGCGGTTCAATGCCAATGGCACGGGCATAGCGGGCGGCGCGCATCCATTCGATGGCGACGGATCCGCAGCCGGTCCCAATGTCCCACAAAAGGGCGCCTCGCATCGGCATCAGTTTGGCGAGGGTCGCGGCGCGGATTTCTTGTTTCGTCATCGTGCCGTCGGATTGAAACAGGTCGTCTGCAAGGCCCGGAACACGAGGAATCAAAGCCGCGTCTTGGGCCGCAACGCACTCAATGCATAGGGTGTTGAACGCCGGAACTGTGTGATTCCAGTTCTCCGCGGTTCCGTCAAAACGTTCTTCTCTTGGACCGCCCATCGCGGCCAGAACGGTCATCGCAGATCCGCCGTATCCGCGCTGGGACAGAAATTCAGCAATCTGTGCAGGCGTATCGGCCCCTGTTGTAAGGACAATCAGCCTCTGATCGGGCTGGATGAACGCAATCATCTGTTCAACCGGTCGACCATGCACCGTCAGGGTTTCGACATCCGCCAACGACCACCCCATCCGCGCGCTGGCCAATTGGAAGGCGCTGAGTTGGGGGTGATAAACAAGTTCATCAGCCGCGATGGCCCGCCCGATGCGCGCCCCAACTGAAAACCACAGCGGATCACCTGTCACCAGAACAACCGCACGTCTACCGCGCAGGCCGTGCAGGGTGTCGATCATGGCATCAAAGGGCGACGGCCATGCGATGCGTTCAGCATCGGGATTGGTGGACAAGGAATGATGACGATCGCCACCCACAATTACTTCGGCTGCGTCAACAACCGCACGGGTGGCGGGGGTGAGCCCATCCATGCCGTCTTCGCCGATGCCGACGATATGGAGCCAAGGCGCGGTCACGCGCTTAGCTCGGGCAGGCCAGCAGCCAATGCGTTGACGGCCGCCGAGGCCATGGCCGAACCGCCTTTGCGCCCGCGCAGAGCCACAAAATCTATGCCGCGCGGGTTTGCGGCGAGTTCGGCCTTGGATTCAGCCGCTCCGACAAAACCAACAGGAAACCCGAGGATGACCGCTGGCTTTGGAAAGCCTTGATCAATGAGTTCAAGCAGGTGGAAGAGCGCCGTGGGCGCATTGCCAATAGCAACAACAGCGCCGTTGATGTGAGGTTCCCAAAATTCGACTGCGGCGGCAGACCGGGTGTTCGCGATCTGTTTCGCATGATCAGGTGTGCGTGGATCGTTCAGCGTGACAATCACGTCATTCTCTTTGGGCAAATAACGGCGGATAATCCCTGCGCCGACCATTTCACAATCACACAAGATCGGGGCGCCGCGCATCAGGGCCTGTCGGCCTTTTTCGCTTGCGCCCGAGGAAAACGCGAGGCGATCCGCGATTTCGACCATGCCACACGAATGGATCAAACGCGTGATCAACGGGTGCATATCCTGCGCAAACCGATCAAGCCGTGCTTCTTTGGCAACCGTGGCGAAGGACTGGGCGTAAATTGCTGAAGGGTTGGTTTCGTAAGGGCGCATGGTGTTCTTTCACGAAGCAATCCGAAGTCCTGAACTTAGATGCCTCCGGCGGGAGTTGTAGGGCCGAGATGCTGTTAGGGCCGTGCTTTGCGGGCAGATTCAGGGCCGTGGGGATGATCCGCATGTGGATATTCGGCGTGATGATGGTGATGCCCATGATCGTGGTCATGTCCATGATGATGGTGGTGATGATGATGTTCATCTTGCGCATCTAGGCGACACAGGCCCGTACAAAAGGTGTTGCACAATTTGCAATCCGCCACGTTAGATCCGGGTGCTGACGCACCTTGGCCTTCGACATGATGGTGATGGGATTCCTGAACGGCGCCCACTTCGGATTCGAAGCCCAAAACCTGAGTGCGGTATTTGCACAAAACGCAGGTCGGCGGCGGCGTATCTGAAAAGGCAGGGTGGGTGTCTCGGTCTTTTACATCGATGTGGACATGGCCGCCATCATCTGACGCAAGGACTTGTGTGCGATAAGCGCAGGTGCCGCAGTTTGGTGGCGGGTTCTTACCAGTTTGTTCAATGATACGTTCGGCAAAGGTTTCAAGGACCTTGGGGTGATCCCCAAGGTAGCCTGCTTTGATGAATTGGATATCGGGATGGTGCGCCGCAACTTGATCGGTGAATCCATAGATACGGTCGATCAAAATACCCGAGAACAGGAAGTACGGGAAAACAAGGATACGTTTATAACCCAACTTGGCTGCATGACTGAGGCAAGGTTCAACAAGCGGGAAGGTCACGCCGGAATAGCCGACTTCGCACCAGCCAAACCCGAGCCCTTCGTGAAGCATACGTGCAATTTTGCTAACATTGCCATTTGCGTCAGGATCAGACGCACCCCGACCGATGACGACAAGACAAGTATCGTGGCGCGCGACGGTTCCGTGTTTCGAATTGGCCGCAGCTTCTGCATCCGCAATGCGGCCCGCGGCAGCAGCGATCATTTTTGGATCAACACCAAGTTCACGACCATAGCTGATTTGCATGCCATGTTTGGCCGCGTAGGTGTTCAGCACCGTGGGAATGTCATTTTTGGCGTGCATGGCGGCAAACAACATTCCGGGCACGGCCAAAATCCGATCACACCCGTTTTCGCGCAGTTTATCTAGACCATCGCGGATGACCGGATTGGCAAATTCGAGGTAGCCGTATTCTGTTTGCCAATCATCGGGCAAATACGCTGGCAGTTTGTCCGCCAGTGTCGCGAATTCATCAACAGCAGATTGAGAACGCGACCCGTGTCCGCAGATCATGACCCCGGTTCTTGATGGCGTGTTCATGCGGGGGCTTCCTCTTGGTCATCGGCATCTTCTATGGCGTCTTCGGGGTCTTCGTCCTTCTTTTTACGCCCACCAAACAGCGCAATCCCGGCGGCAATGGCGATGCCTCCAACGGCGATCCAGTGGCCGTGCCCGGCGACCTCACCTAAATGACCGATGTGGGCCAGTGCAGGTGTTGCAAACAAAGTAGATAGTAAGGCCGCGAAAAGGCGCATGGGTCGTCTCCGTGTCGGTTCGAAAAGCCAAAGGGACTGCGCCGCCGATTTGACGGGAACGATTTGCCCCTTTGGTTCCCGTTTTGGGTCAACCTATGGGGCAACAACCTCTCTGGCCTTTGCAGGCGTCGTTTACGCGTTGGTACAGGGCGCGAAGGCGGGGTGCAATCGCGTTCGCGGCAACTGACGCAAACTCCGCGACCTGTGCACAGCCGCACCATCTTTGCGCCTTTGCGAGGGCTTTTATGAATGACCGAACAGAGTATACGTCAAGGAACAGCATCAAGGAGCATCCAATGGGACAGTTGATCAACGGGACGTGGCACGACGATTGGTATGATACCAAATCGACAGGCGGAGCGTTCAAACGTTCCACCGCGGCATTTCGCAATTGGATCACAACCGATGGCGCGGCGGGACCATCCGGTGAAGCTGGCTTTGCTGCAGCGTCGGGGCGGTATCATCTTTATGTGTCTTATGCCTGTCCATGGGCGCACCGCGCATTGGTTTTTCGCGACCTAAAAGGGCTTTCGCCGCATATTACGATCAGCGCCGTGCATCCGGACATGTTAGGCGATGGCTGGACGTTTGAAACCGACGAGCATGGGGCGACAGGGGATACGTTATACGGCCTGCCGTTCGCGCGTGACATCTACACCAAGGCGATGCCAGATGTGTCCGGGCGGGTCACGGTGCCGATCTTGTGGGACAAAGAACGCGAAACAATTGTGAGCAATGAATCCTCTGAAATCATACGTATGTTCAATTCCGCCTTTGATGGGATCACCGGCAACACAGAAGACTATTGGCCATTATCGATGCGAGACGCCATCGAAGACGTTAACGCGCGTATCTATGACACCGTGAACAACGGCGTTTATAAATCCGGTTTCGCAACGTCTCAGGCGGCCTATGACGCGGCGGTTGGGCCGTTGTTTGAAAGTCTTGACTGGCTCGAACAACGATTAGGCCAATCCCGCTATGTCATGGGCAATACGTTGACTGAGGTAGATTGGCGATT
>CAYOSK010000006.1:50276-52027 GCA_964406585.1 uncultured Octadecabacter sp.
CGGCACCGCACGGACGTGGATGACCCCTTGCAGGTCTGACCAGATTGGGGTTCAAGATTTGTGACTTGAACAATGAGGCGACCATGACGACTTGGATCACGATTTGCGACACCTGTAAGCATGAAGGCTGGGATCAGTCGGGCATGGAGGAAACAGACGGAGAGGTCTTGGCGGGCTTGGTCGAGGCCGCAGCGACCGGTGTTTCGGATGTCAAAACGCGACGCGTATCTTGTACAATGGGCTGCAATCGTGCCTGCAACATTACCGTCCAAGCGACCGGTAAAATCAACTATTCATTGGGCACGTTTAACCCCACTGCCGAAGACGCCGCCGCGATCGTAGAATATGCGGGCAAACATGCCGCCAGCGAAACGGGTCAAGTGCCCTACCGCGAATGGCCCCAAGGGGTGAAGGGCCATTTCGTGTCCCGTCACCAGCCGCTGCCCGAGTGAGCACAACGCGCGATCACGGGGGTGGGCTGGACGCTGCTGTCGCCAAATATGGCGGCACACGGGCCGACTGGCTGGACCTGAGCACAGGGATCAATCCCGTGCCTTATCCCGTGGGCGCGGTTTCTGAGGGGGCATGGACCGCCCTACCCGACAGCGGAGCAATGGAGCGGTTGCTGCGCGCGGCGCGCCGGTTTTGGAACGTGCCGGACGGGGCCGAGATTGTGGCGGCCAACGGGGCGTCAGCGATCATTGCCGCGATACCCTATGTGGGCGAAGCGTCGGGCGACGTGCATATCCCCAAGCCGACCTACAACGAACATGCGGCGGCGTTTGAGGGATCGGGCAATTGGTTTTGGGCTGAGGATGCGGCCAAGGCTGACACCCATGTCTACGTGCACCCGAACAATCCGGACGGGCGGCTTTGGCCTGAACAGGTGATGGGCGGGCGGCGGTTGACCGTCATCGATGAGAGCTTTTGCGACATTGCGCCCGATCAGTCCCATATTGCGCTGGCCGAGGATCAGGGTGTTCTGGTGCTCAAGAGTTTTGGGAAGTTCTGGGGGCTTGCTGGAATGCGGCTTGGGTTTGCGATTGGCGCGCCGCGCACGCTGTCGCCTGTTGAAACCATCAAAGTGCCGTTTCAGGACCCCATCGATATGACCCGCCCGAGCCTGCCAGATTTGATTGGGCCGTGGGCGGTGCCCGGTCCCGCGCTTGAGATCGGCGCGCGGGCGCTTGAGGATACGGCGTTGGGCCGTGGCGACCCGCGCACGGCTGGCGGCGGATGCCAAGCGGCTGGATGAGCAGGTCGGCTGGCCGCTGGTTGGCGGGACGGATTTGTTTCGCACGTATGAGGTGCCCGACGCAGTTGCCATGCAGAACAAATTGGCAAGCGGACATGTGTGGTCACGCATTTTCCCCTATTCTAAAACGTGGATCCGGCTGGGCCTGCCCGCGCCAGATCGATGGGATCAGCTTAGGGCGGCGCTGTGATAGCGGTTGCTTTGGCGATGGTGCTGGATGCGCTTTTCGGGGAACCGAAATGGCTATGGTCGCGGTTGCCGCATCCCGCCGTCGTGATGGGCAACGGGGTGGCGGAACTGGACAAACGTCTAAACAACGACACCCGCACAAACGGGGTGTTAGCCGTCGTGATTTTGGTCAGCGGGGCGGCGGTGTTAGGTATGGTACTGGCCAGCGTCCCCGGAATTTGGGTGGATGTGATTTTAGGGGCTATGTTGTTGGCCCAAAAATCTTTGGTTCAACACGTGTCAGCCGTGGCCAGCGCGCTGTGGTTGT
>CAYOSK010000007.1:0-10587 GCA_964406585.1 uncultured Octadecabacter sp.
GCAGAGGCCGATCGCATCATAAATGATATCAAAGCAGGATGGGCCTGTGCCAAGGTCATTCCATGAAGATCCAGCCGCGCGTCCGGTTTCAATTTACCGCGCTTCATCTTTCCATAGGCCTTGCGATCCATCTGCACCACAGCATCACGCATTTGCTGGCCAAGGGACGGAATAAGATCGTGATCCGCTGAGTGATTCACCTTTTGCCCAACCTTGAACGACTGCAATGGCCTAATCATATTCGGGGCTAGATTGGGCTGACGTGGGGCAGTTCGCACGAAAGTTTTAGGGGCCTTTTCCAGTGGTTCTGTTCGTTTTGCCACTGTGTCCCACAACGCCTGTTCATCCGGCGATACATGGCGGGGCTTTTTCATTCGATAATATCCGGCAAGAGCGCATAGGCAGCCTGAATTGGCATAAACACAATCATGCGCCCACCGTCTTTTATCTGCCCTGCCGCACGACCCGCTGCATCGCCTGTACCATAAAAGATATCCGCGCGTTGTGATCCACGAATGGCTGATCCAGTGTCTTGCGCAACCATCAGTCGATTGAGTGGATTGCGCCCCTGCTTTTCGATCCAGACTGGCGCACCGTAGGGCACATAGGTCGGGTCAATCGCGACAGTTCGCATTGCCGTGACGCTTCGGTTCATTGCACCCAGCGGTCCTAGCTCTGGTGGAACTTCGTTTACTTCGCGAAAATACACGTAGCTTTCGTTGGCCCACAAAAGTTTACGCCCTTCTTCGCCGTTATTGCGCACCCAGTTTCGGATCACTTCGGCAGAAACTTGATGAGCTTGATAAATGCCGCGCGCAACCAATTCGCGACCGACAGATGAATATTCACGTCCGTTGGCGCCGCCGTACCCAACACGGATGACTCCGCCGTTGTCCAATTTAACACGACCTGATCCTTGAACCTGTAAAAAAAACACATCCACCGGATCGTCGATCCAAGCGATTTCTAACCCTTGTCCTTCAAACGCATCGGTTTCTTCGATCTCCCGGCGCGAAAACTGGGTTGGGTTAGATGGCAGACGATAGAGCGGGTATTGATATCTTCCGCCACGTCGCAGTGATCCTCGCAGTTCCGGTTCGAAATAACCGGTGAACAAAGTATCCTGACCGTCTTCGATCAAGACAGGCGTGAAAAACCTCTCGAAAAATCCTTTGGCTTCTTGGCCCGTTCCAGCAACGTTGCACACCGACGCCCAACTTGGTTCACGCATATCATTGCAGGTCGATAAAAATACATCCATCGCGGCCTGATGATCATCGTCGTCCCAACCCTCAAGATCATTGAACTGTAAAAGGGTGTAAGTAGGATTGGCCATCGCCGCCTCCGTATTGACCAAAGCGAACAACGACACCCAAAAAACCAACGCACGCGACATCGTCATCAAACTGGTCTTCATTCACCCGTTGCGACGAGGAACCAGTTGGGATCACCAGTGCCCATCTTGCGGCCGAATGTCCAAATATCACGCTGCTTTTTCACATCCGTCGCAGAGCCTTCGATCAAATCACCGCCATTGTCATAAACAGCAGATGTGCTTTCTGCGAGAAACTTGATGGAAATCTCAGCTTCGTTTGTTATTTCATCAAATTCAGCATCAACAAGGGTAGTTTCCGAAATACCTACAAAGGTGAAATCGACACTCAACCCATCTTTCTCTCGGGACTCTACTACGCTCGCAAAAGCTTCGTATACATCATTAGAAAGATAGGGCTTGATGTCAGAAAGCTCCCCGTTTTCAAATCCGCTCAGGATCATTTCATAGGCTTGGCGGCTGCCTCGAAGAAATTCACGAACGACAAAGTCCCTATCAGCGGACTTCATTGCCATCAAAGCAGAGGCGGCATCAGTATCCCCATCGATGTAGTCAGTGACATCTGGATCCGGACCACCATCAATAACTTCAAGATCTGGTCCAGGACGTCGCATTTGAGTGGGTGATTCCATTCTTGGTTTTTCAAACCCCTCACGCGTGCCCAAAACGTTTCGCAGCCGCAAAATCAAAAAGATCGCGATCCCCGCAAGGACCAAAAGCTGTAGGATTGGCGAATTCATGTGCGTTTCTTTCCGGGCAAGTGGTAACATCAAGGTACCGACCTTATGTAAGGCTGGGGGTGGTCCAAGTCCACCTTATGACGAACGATTCATTTGCCCAAAGGGGGTCATATGCTGCTGCTTTTGCTGTTTATCGGCATTCCATTGCTGGAAATTACACTCTTTATCCAAGTTGGTGGGGCAATAGGCCTAGGTTGGACGCTCGCGATCGTGGTGTTTACCGCTATTTTGGGCGCATGGATGGTGCGCAGTCAGGGCGCGCAGGCAATGATGAATCTTCGCACGTCATTTTCTGGTCTGCAGGATCCGACCGAGCCCCTCGCGCATGGGGCAATGATCTTATTTTCAGGTGCGTTGCTTCTCACGCCGGGATTCTTTACCGATTTTGTCGGTTTTGCCCTATTGGTACCCGCGGTTCGATCCGCAGTATATCGATATGCACGATCTCGCGTGAACGTTCAGAGTTTTCAAATGGGACCGAATAATCAGACCCATCGAAGCCAATCAAACGGAGATCGGGTGATTGACGGAGAGTTCGAAGAAGTCGATCCTGATATTCCGTCTCACGAGGGCCCATCAGGCTGGACTAAACATTGAGACCACGTCACACCCCTGCTAAGTAGACTTAAATTTATTAAAATCCGGAGGGCCACATGGCCGAAGAAGAAACACCAAAGACAAACGGCGCAGCTGACGCCGCCGCACAACCACCACAGGTTAAACAGCGTATTCTTGCGCAGTTTGTTCGTGATTTGTCGTTTGAAAATGTTATGGCGCAAAAAGGCGTAGACGGCGAAGTAAAGCCCGAGATCAAGGTTGAAGTGAACCTTGATGGTCGCAAGCGCGGCCCTGAGAACCAGTATGAAGTCATCACAAAGCTCAAGGTTACGTCTGAAAACACTGGATCAGATAAAACCCTGTTTCTTCTTGAACTGGAGTATTCTGGCGTTTTTGAAATTGAAGGCGTTCCAGAAAATCAGATGCACCCTTACTTGATGATTGAATGCCCCCGTATGACGTTCCCCTTTGTGCGTCGCATCGTCAGCGATGTAACCCGCGATGGCGGCTTCCCGCCCTTGAACCTGGAACAAATCGATTTTGTGGCGATCTATCGTCAGCAGCTTGCATTGCGCGCCCAACAGCAGCAGCAAACAGCAGACGCCTAGGATTTCCAAAGAGGGGAATCCCCCAAAGTTTCAACAAAAGCGGCGTGGGCTTCAGCCTCCGCCGCTTTTACTTTGGACCCAAGGGGCGTGGGGCGCGGTTTGGCACGCCATGACGTTTCAGCGGTTTTTGTCGTCTTTGACGTTTGACCACCCATAACCAAATCAGGTTGTCGACCACCGATTAGTTCCAAATACACTTCGGCCAGAATTTCACTGTCCAGCAGCGCGCCGTGTAATGTTCGTCCAGAAATATCCACGCCGAACCGGCGACTAAGGGCATCAAGAGACGCGGGTGATCCGGGGAATTTTTTGCGGGCAATCGCGAGCGTATCAAGCGATTGATCCATGGGTAAGAGTGGCCGACCAACCCAACCCAATTCAGCGTTCAAGAATTTCATATCAAATGCTGCGTTATGAATGACCAGTTTTGCGTCGCCGACGAAATCAACAAACGCTTGGGCAATGTCGGCAAACACCGGTTTGTCCCGCAGAGTAACCTGACCGGGCTTGACCGTTTCAGGGGGCTCAAGGATGTCAGGCCCGATTCCATGAACTTCAAACGCACCCGCTGGCATGGTTCGTTGAGGATTGATGTATTGGTGATACGTGCGCCCGGTCGGCATATGATTGACCAGTTCAAGCGCGCCGATTTCGACAATGCGATCACCGTCTGCTGGCTCAAAACCTGTGGTTTCTGTATCCAATACAATTTCACGCATTAGCCAGTTCCTGTTCAATTTCTGATATAATTTCTGTCACGGATTGGCGCGCAGCGTCTAGTTTTAGTGTTTCGATAACCCAACGTGCACGATCGCGTTTTTCACGATCAGGCATTTGACGTGACAGTATCATTTCAAAATCTGCTTCGCTCATCTCAGCACGCTGCATGACACGCTTTTTTTGGACGCTCTCAGGGACTGAAACAACAACAACACCATCACATTCAGCATCAACACCAGTTTCATACAACAACGGAACATCTAGCAACACTATTGGTGCTGTTTGGATCGCAATAAATTCGGCACGATCTTGGGCAACCAAAGGATGTACAAGGGTTTGTAAATGATCAAGAATCTTAGGGTCATCCGCGATTAAATTTCGTAGCGCAGGACGTGATACGACCCCGTTCACGACAACAAACGGATAGTACGTAGCGACGAGTTCAACCGCGGCTCCACCCTTTTGATATAGCGTTCGCACAGTTGCATCAGCATCCCAAACAGGAACACCGCATTCTGCGAACATCATTGCTGTGGTCGATTTGCCCATCCCAATAGAACCGGTCAGGCCCAGAATAAAACTCATCCCAGAACAGCGGCACGGGTGGCCATATCTACTTCGGGTCTTACTCCGAACCAGCGTTCAAATCCGGGAACTGCTTGATGTAACAGCATGCCGAGACCATCGACGACCACACAACCTGCTGCCTCTGCCTCATCCAGCAGACGGGTCCGCAAAGGTGCATAAACAAGGTCCGTGACAACAGTCCCACGCTGCAACCCATCCAGTGGCACGCGAAATTCCGGTTTGCCTTCCATACCAAGGGACGTGGTGTTCACGACGGTTGCTGCGTCTTCCAACATATTTCCAGCCTGAACCCAATCCACCACCGAAACTTTAGACCCAAACGCCGATTTCAACGCCTCGGCATTTGGGCGCGTGCGATTACTAAGAAATATCTCCTGCACGCCTACTTCGATCAGTGATGCTATGATCGCCCGAGCTGCACCACCGGCCCCCAATACAGCGGCGGGGCCCAAAGACGGTGACCATCCAGGTGCACCTTGCTTAAGGTTTGCGATAAATCCATAGCCATCAGTGTTGTCGGCATGAATTTTTCCATCTTTGCGGAAAATCAGTGTGTTCGCTGCGCCAATCAATGTGGCACGGTCCGTCGCGAGATCAGCGATTTCAAGAACAGCCACCTTGTGCGGTGCTGTTACATTACACCCTACAAATCCCATCTGCGGCATCGTCCGGATAACCTGTTCCAAGTCACCTTCGTTGACATCAATCGGAACGTAAAAACCCGCTTTGCCATAAGTGTTCAACCAATGGCGAAATAATCTTGGGGATTTGGATTGCACAATCGGGTGCCCCAAAACACCGGCGAGAGGAATTTTTCGATCAGTCATGTGGACAGTGTTCCGCGAAGCGTCAAATAAGACAAGAGTTCTAACAGGGGCAGGCCTTGGATCGTGAAGGTGTCCCCTTGAATCATTCTGAAGAGTCGAACACCTTCTTCTTCGATCTTATAGCCTCCAACGGACCACCGAATACTATCCCAGTTTCGATCAATATAGTCGTCCCGATAGCTATCCGAAAAATCGCGCATTGTCAGGCGGGCAACACCGACGTGTCGCCAGATCGGTTTAAGATCTTCATAAATGACGGCGGCGGACAAAAGTTGATGTGTTTCACCTCGCAATGACGTTAGCTGATCCCGTGCTTCTTCGTGTGTTTGAGGCTTAGACAACACTGAACCTTTGAACGACAAAACCTGATCACAGCCAAGAACCAAACGACCGTTTGACTTCTCCGCAACCTTTCGGGCCTTCATTTCAGCTAAGGTATCTGCGACATCACGCGGCGAAGCATTTTCCGCATCTAAAGAGGATTTAATCATTTCTTCATCGATTCGCGATGGAATGATCTCGCATGAGACACCCGCATTTCGAAGCAATCTGGAGCGACTTTCAGATTTTGATGCCAAAATAATTTGTTCAGGCATGTGGATATCCTCGTGGATGATCAAGTGAACATGTGGTGGGATGGAATGGGTTTAAAGGTAACGTATGCTCTTCAACATATATGTTATGCAAGATGTCCCGATCTGATCACGGTTTATCCACTTGGGATAAGGACGAATCTTGGGTGTAGATAAAATTCTGCTGGACTCAGGATGGACACGGATACAAGGTTAATAAGTCATAAAAAATTAAATGTTTACAATTATTTATAGTAGTTTTGTCTTCTTCCTGAGGTGGTCCTAAGCGCAAGATCATGTGGATAATTGTGTGCAAAACGTTTGATCGCGAAAATACCCACATCACAACTACTTCTTCCTTATATTTTAAGATTCTATTTAGAAAGAAAGATGGATCAAGTGTCTGAAGAACCAAAAGGTTGCGGTTTGGCTTAATTGACAGAAGAGCTGAGAAAGCTTAATCACAGGCATCCCTCGGCCGTAGGGTGTTTTTCCAGTAAAAGAACAGAAGAGATCGCGTCTTGCGGTTGGAGCCCATTGATGTCTGAAGACGTAATCACCGAAGTAAAAGATCGCTTGAACCTTGCTGATCTGAAAGCCCAGAGCCCCAAAGACCTTCTCGCCCTCGCTGAGGAGCTTGAGATAGAAAATGCATCGACGATGCGTAAGGGCGACATGATGTTTTCGATCCTCAAGGAGCGGGCCGAAGATGATTGGGTGATTGGTGGCGATGGCGTTCTTGAAGTTGTTCAGGACGGGTTTGGGTTCTTAAGATCGCCAGAGGCAAACTATTTGCCTGGTCCGGATGATATCTATGTGTCTCCTGATATGATCCGTGTGCATTCGTTACGCACGGGCGACACTGTAGAAGGCGTTATTCAAGAACCTTCGGAGACAGAGCGTTACTTTGCTTTGACAAAGGTTGAAAAGATCAATTTTGAAGAACCGGAGCGTGCGAAGCATAAGGTTGCATTCGAAAACCTGACGCCTCTTTATCCAGACGAACGACTGAATATGGAAACGGCGGATCCGACAACTAAAGATAGGTCAGCGCGGATCATTGATCTTGTGGCCCCAATTGGTAAAGGACAGAGGTCTTTGATCGTGGCCCCGCCAAGAACTGGTAAGACGGTTCTTTTGCAAAATATCGCTCATTCGATCGCAGCAAATCATCCTGAGTGTTATCTTATCGTTCTTTTGATCGATGAGCGGCCAGAAGAAGTGACCGACATGCAGCGATCTGTGAATGGTGAAGTGGTGTCTTCAACATTCGATGAGCCCGCTTCACGACATGTAGCTGTATCTGAGATGGTAATTGAAAAGGCGAAACGCCTTGTCGAACATAAGCGCGATGTCGTTATTCTTCTCGATTCGATCACCCGTTTAGGTCGGGCGTTTAATACGACAGTTCCATCGTCCGGGAAGGTGTTGACCGGTGGCGTAGATGCCAACGCGCTTCAACGACCCAAGCGGTTCTTTGGCGCTGCGCGCAACATTGAAGAAGGTGGATCCCTGACAATTATTGCGACGGCTTTGATTGATACAGGGAGCCGGATGGACGAAGTGATCTTTGAAGAATTTAAGGGAACAGGCAATTCGGAAATTGTCTTGGACCGTAAGATTGCAGATAAACGCGTGTTCCCAGCGATGGATATTTTGAAATCTGGCACCCGCAAAGAAGACCTTTTGGTTGATAAGGTCGACTTGCAGAAGACTTACGTTCTTCGCCGTATTTTGAACCCGATGGGGACGACGGATGCGATCGAATTCCTGATATCAAAGTTGAAACAGACAAAAACAAATTCAGATTTCTTCGATTCAATGAACACGTAACTTATTGTTAAAAAACAATGGGTTGATCTTATGGATACCATATACGCTCTCGCGACGGCTGCTGGAAAGGCAGGCGTGTCTATCATTCGGGTCTCAGGCCCGGATGCATTGGAAGGCTGTTCCAAAATTGGAGCGGTGTTGTCTGCGCACGATCGTAAACTTGTTAAGCTTTTTGACGATGATGGATCACTGATCGATCAAGCCTTTGCGCTGAGTTTCGCGTCAGGTCACAGTTTTACTGGGGAACAAGTTGTTGAATTGCAAACGCACGGTTCGCCGGCAATTGTTTCTGCTGTCTTGACGCGCTTATCGAAACTTGGATTTCGATTGGCTGAAGCCGGAGAATTTACGCGGCGAGCGCTTGATAACGGTGTTTTAGATCTTGCTCAAGTCGAGGGACTTGCTGATCTGATTGATGCAGAAACAGAAAGTCAACGTCGTCAAGCTGTGCGTGTCTTTAATGGAGCGCTTGGGGATCTGGCAGACCAATGGCATGCAAAACTATTGCGCGCGGCGGCATTGTTAGAAGCCACAATTGATTTTGTCGATGAGGATGTGCCTGTCGACGTGTATCCAGAAGTGCGTAGTTTGATTTCGTCCGTTGCGGAGGACGTTAAACATGAAGCATCGGGCGTCAAAATTCGCGAACGTGTGCGTGATGGATTTGAAGTTGCGATTGTAGGTCCCCCAAATTCGGGGAAATCGACACTCTTGAATCGTCTCGCAGGGCGTGAGGCTGCAATAACGTCTGATATTGCTGGGACAACGCGGGATGTCATTGAAGTTAAGATGGATCTCGATGGGCTTCCTGTGACGATTTTGGATACAGCCGGTTTGCGTCAATCCAGCGATATTCTGGAAGAAATTGGAATAGCGCGCGGGCAAGAACGCGCAAAGGCAGCAGATGTGCGTGTTCACTTGTTGGAACATGGAGATGAGGATGTCGGGGATTTTGGCGATGGTCTGGATTTACGCGTTACGACAAAGTCGGACTTAAAGGATGAATCTACTACGGGAATGTGTGTGTCTGGCCTAACGGGACATGGAGTAGATGATCTGTTGGATCAGATTAGCACCTTCTTGCTGTCTAAGATTGCCGGTGCGGGAGTAGCAACTCGTTCTCGACATGAGGCTGCACTAAACGCTGCAAATGAAGCACTTCTTCGTGTGGAATCAGGTCTGAAAGATATGGATGTGCCTGTTGACCTTTTGGCAGAGGACTTGCGAGCTGCTATAAGAGCTCTGGATGCACTGATTGGTCGTATCGATGTAGAATCTGTGCTAGGGGAAATATTCTCGAGCTTTTGTATTGGCAAGTAGGGAATTGTTTCACGTGAAACATACGGATTTTGATGTCATTGTTATCGGGGGTGGACACGCCGGTTGTGAAGCTGCACATGCGGCTGCTCGAATGGGCGTTCGGACCCTTCTGATTTCACTTCGCATAAATGATATTGGTGTAATGTCTTGTAATCCCGCCATTGGTGGTTTGGGAAAAGGACACCTTGTTCGCGAGATTGATGCACTAGACGGTGTGATGGGGCGGGCCGCTGATCACGCTGGTATTCAATTTAGGTTATTAAATCGAAAAAAGGGGCCTGCGGTTCAAGGGCCTAGGACGCAAGCAGATCGGGCTCTTTATCAGTCTTCGATGCAACGCTTAACGCAAGAGCGGCGTGGGTTAGGCGTACTTGAGGGCGAAGTTGTTGATCTAATTGTCAAAAATAATGCTGTGCAGGGTGTTGTTCTTTCCGATGGTGTCCGAATTTGCGCAAAATCGGTTATATTGACGTCCGGGACGTTTTTGCGTGGCACGATCCATATAGGAGATGTCACAAAACCTGGTGGGCGAATGGGCGATGCACCGTCCAATGCATTGGCCGAAAGACTTGCCACCTACGATCTAGAAATGGGTCGGTTAAAGACCGGGACGCCCCCACGACTGGATGGCAAAACCATCGATTGGACGGGCTTAGAACTGCAGGCAGCAGATAGTGACCCTGAGCTGTTTTCGTTCATGCATAAGACGACGTTTGTTCGACAAGTATCGTGTGGGATCACTTACACAAATGCTCAAACCCATGACATTATTCAAAAGAACTTAGAACGTTCTGCAATGTATGGCGGTCACATCGACGGCATAGGACCAAGATATTGCCCCTCGATTGAGGATAAGGTCGTGCGGTTTGCCGACAAGGACGCGCACCAGATCTTTCTGGAACCCGAAGGATTGAATGATCATACTGTCTACCCAAATGGCATTTCAACGTCCCTACCTGTAGATGTGCAACACGCTTATGTTCATTCGATTGTTGGCTTGGAAAACGCGACGATCCTGCAGCCTGGCTACGCGATCGAATATGACTATGTAGATCCGCGAAACCTTAGTACGTGTTTGGAGCTCAAAACTCTTTCAGGACTATTCCTCGCCGGACAAATTAATGGCACGACAGGTTATGAGGAAGCTGCCGCACAAGGGCTTGTTGCAGGTTTGAATGCCGCATCAAACGCAAAAGATGTTGATCCAATAACGTTTGATAGGTCCACTTCTTATATTGGCGTCATGATCGATGATTTGACGGTGCGTGGTGTTACTGAGCCTTACCGTATGTTCACATCGCGCGCGGAGTTTAGGCTATCTTTAAGGGCAGATAATGCTGATCAGAGACTAACAGAATTTGGTTATGGTGCTGGTTGTGTGGGCGCTGAACGATGGGCTGCTTATGGGGAAAAAAGGAACGCTCTTGACGAGGGCAAAAAATCACTTTCCTCGATAACTGTTTCTTCACGGGAGCTGAATCATGCGGG
>CAYOSK010000007.1:10687-17927 GCA_964406585.1 uncultured Octadecabacter sp.
TGTCGGCTGAAATTAGGAAGTTGTCTCATGTCAGCCGGGCGTCATGAGCGGTTCCGACTTTCAGAAGATGGGCATAAATGTTTCACGTGAAACAATAGAAAAGCTGTCTGAACTTTCTGATTTGATTGTGAAGTGGACCAAATCAATCAACCTGATTGCACCGAAAAGTGTAGATGATATTTGGACACGTCATATTCTGGATAGCGCACAAGTCTACGCACACGCGCCAAGAGAATGGAGTAATTGGATCGACATCGGGAGTGGTGGTGGGCTTCCTGCGCTTGTTGTGGCTGTGGTCGATCCACTTGATCAGCCATTGACCCTGATCGAAAGTGATCAGCGAAAGTGTCTCTTTCTAAACACTGCCCGGCGTGAACTTGACTTAAACATAACAGTCGTCAGTGATCGGATCGAAGATACAGATATCAAACCTGCCCAAGTTCTGAGTGCACGAGCCCTTGCGCCACTGCCTGTTCTTTTGCAACATGCCGAACGCCTATTGCAAACGGATGGAATCGCATTGTTTCAAAAAGGCGAGCGTTTTCAAGAAGAACTGGATATCGCCAGTAAAGATTGGCATTTTGACTGCGCTCAGCATACCAGTCATACCAACGCTGCCGGTCGCGTTTTAGAAATAACAAGGATACGTCGACGTGAACGTTAGCCGTACAACAAGTCCCAGAATAATCGCAATCGCAAACCAAAAAGGTGGCGTTGGAAAAACAACGACAACCATTAACCTTGGTGCGGCTTTGGCGCGGACAGGCGTTCGCGTTCTGCTTGTCGATTTAGATCCTCAGGGTAACGCGTCTACCGGGCTTGGCGTTGATCCTGCAGCTCGAAAGATCACGACGTACGAATTGCTGTCAGGCGAGTCTCAGCCGTCAGAAGCAACCATAAACACAAGTGTGGATGGTTTGGTGATTATCCCGGCCACGACGGACCTCAGCTCCGCAGATATGAATCTTATTGCCAATGAGAAGCGAAGTTTCATGCTGCATGATGCGCTGCGTCAACCTGACGTAGATAAGCTTGAGCTTGACTATATATTGATCGATTGTCCGCCATCTCTCAACATATTGACAGTAAATGCTATGATTGCGGCTGATTCCGTCATTGTTCCCCTCCAAAGTGAGTTCTTCGCTCTTGAGGGGCTATCCCAGCTTATGTTGACTGTTCGCGAGGTTCGGCAGACAGCAAATCCCGATTTGCGCATCGATGGCGTTGTTCTGACGATGTATGATCAGCGCAATAATCTTTGCCAGCAGGTCGAAGCTGATGCACGGGAAAACCTAGGTGATCTCGTCTATAAGACTGTGATTCCCCGAAATGTTCGTCTCAGCGAAGCGCCATCATTTGCACAATCTGTGATCGACTATGATCCCGCATCAAAAGGCGCAAAGGCCTATATGTCCCTTGCCGATGAAGTAAATGCTCAAACCAGACCTGACCAGAACCGGAGATTCTAATGACCAAGCCTAGATCCCCCAACCGCGGCCTCGGGCGCGGCTTGTCCTCACTTATGTCTGATGTCGCCCCTAACCAGAATGAGACAACCCCGAACCCTATTGCGGCTGAACGATCTCTTCCGATTCACCAAATCTATCCAAATCCAGATCAACCGCGCAGAACTTTTGATTCTGATGCGCTCGACGAATTGACAGCCTCGATTGCTGAAAAAGGCATTATTCAGCCTCTTATCGTGCGTGCAAAAACATCAACAAACGGAACGCATGAAATTGTAGCAGGCGAACGTCGTTGGCGTGCTGCACAACGAGCCAAATTGCATGAAGTGCCTGTCATAATCCGTGAATTCGACGACCTAGAGGTTCTCGAAGTTGCAATCATAGAGAATATTCAGCGATCAGATCTGAATGCGATTGACGAAGCTGAGGGCTATAAGCAGCTGATGGAGAAATTTGGTCGCACTCAGGATGAAATGGGTAAGGCGCTCGGCAAAAGCCGGAGCCACATTGCCAATGCCGTTCGTTTGCTGACCCTCCCGGAAGGCGTTCAATCCTTATTGGCCGATGGTCGATTGTCTGCTGGTCACGCGCGCGCCATTGTCGGCCATCCGAATGCTGATAACCTCGCTTTTGAGATCGTGAAAAAGGGTCTGTCCGTGCGTGAAACGGAAAAACTGGTTAAGTCGACAAAGTCAACTAAGACTAAATCCGCACCTCGATCCTCCGAAGATAAGGATGCAGATACTGTTCAAATTGAAAACGATCTCTCGGCGCAACTCGGTATGAAAGTGAATATTTCTCATGTCGCAGGGAGGGAGAATGGACAAGTCGTGCTTCATTACCGCGATTTGGAACAACTTGACGACCTCTTAAGGCTTCTGTCAGGCAGTTAAGCCGCCAAAAGCTTGGCAATCACTGCATTTAGTAACGGTCGGCCTTTGTGGGTTGCCCTAACAGTCCGTTGATCTAGGATGATCAATCCGTCACTCTCTAAATCTTTGATATTATTACTATTTCCTTGTATCCATCCCACAGGCATTTCAATCCCCTTGCTCAGGCGCAGACCCATCAAAATACGTTCTTCCATAATGTCACTCTCGGACAACGAACTAAATTCAATGTCCCCGGAATTTTGTGTTTCAACGCGTTCAATCCAAGCCCCTGGCGCCTTTGCGCAAATAGTTTCATATCGAATTCCATCTAGTGTCAGTCGACCATGTGCCCCGGGTCCAATTCCTGCCCAGTCGCCTGAACCCCAGTAAATAAGGTTGTGTCGGCTTTCCTGATCGGGTTTGGCGTGATTAGACACTTCATAAGCCGAAAGTCCTGCCGCCTCGCAAGTATCTTGAGTTAGCTCCCAAAGGTCTGCACCCAAATCTTCGTTCGGCAATCCCTGTAGCAATCCGCGCTTAAAGCGATCGCCAAAAGCTGTGCCATCTTCTATCGTCAATTGGTAAAGCGACAGATGATCGGGATCCAATGCTAACGCCTGTTCCAGTTCGGCGGACCATGCTTCTGCGGTCTGGTTCTGACGCGCATAGATTAGATCGAAACTCACTCGTTCGAACGTCTTTCGCGCGGTTTCAACTGCGTAAATGGCCTCCTTGGCAGAATGCAATCGACCCAACGCTTTCAAATCCATATCATTCAACGCTTGAACACCAATCGAAACCCGATTGACACCTGCGCTCCGATAGCCGGTGAATTTTTCGGCTTCAGCCGATGTCGGATTTGCTTCAAGCGTCACCTCAAGATCATTCGCCAACCTCCAGTGTTTTCGAATTCGATTAAGAATACGATCTACGGTCGCTATATCCATTAGGCTTGGGGTGCCGCCACCAAAGAAGACCGAGTTCAATACCCGATCCGAGGTTAGTTTTGCGATCCGGTCAAGCTCGTCTTCAAATGCCCTTGCCCAACGAGATTGATCAACTGACGAGACAACGTGTGAATTGAAGTCGCAGTATGGACATTTTGCCTGACAGAACGGCCAGTGAACGTAGATCCCAAACCCTGCGTTAGGCAAAGCAGCCTGCAATCAATTTTTTGAACGCATCCGCCCGATGGCTGATTTCATTTTTTTCCCAGCGATCCATTTCGCCAAACGTGACGTCATATCCGTTTGGCTGAAAAATCGGATCATACCCGTGGCCTTGGTCACCCCGCATGGGCCAAACCAACTGACCCGGCATGACACCTTCGAATACTTCGTCATGCCCGTCCGGCCATGCCAAAACCAAACAGCACCTAAATTGTGCCTGCCTCGGGAACGGCGCGTCGCACGCTTCAAGCTCTGACCATGTTCGTGTCATTGCCTTTACGAAATCCCGCCCATCAGGCGTTTCAGCCCAATCCGCCGTATAAACACCTGGCGCGCCGTTCAGTCCATCCACAGTAATGCCGCTGTCGTCAGACAAGGCAGGTAGCCCCGTTGCTGACACTGCTGCATGTGCCTTTATTCGGGCATTCCCTACGAATGTCGTCTCTGTTTCTTCCGGTTCTGGCAAACCATGATCAGAATTTGAAGACACCTTCACACCGAATGGAGTCATCAGCGCAGCAATTTCTTCTAACTTTCCCTGATTGTGGGTCGCGATCAAAAGGTTAGAACCGACAAACCTTCGCATCAACCAACCGCCGCCAATTGTGCCGCCGCTAGTTCCGCGATCCCTTTGTCAGCAAGCGCCATCATGGCGTTCATCTGGTCGCGCGAGAAAGTGGAACCTTCGGCTGACATCTGAATTTCGATTAACTTATCAGCCGTCATGACAAAATTACCATCTACACCAGCCTCTGAGTCCTCAGGGTAGTCTAAATCAAGCACAGATTGTCCCGCATAGACGCCACATGACACCGCCGCCACTGGCACCGCCAAGGGATCAGATGTCACCTCGCCCGATGCCATCAATTTTTGCACCGCTAGTTTCAACGCAACCCAACCGCCAGTGATTGATGCGCAACGCGTTCCGCCGTCAGCTTGGATGACGTCACAGTCCACTACGATTTGCCGTTCACCCAAGGCCACTCGATCAACGCCGGCACGCAGCGACCGACCGATCAGGCGTTGAATTTCTTGTGTTCGTCCACTCTGTCCGTTCTTTGCCTCGCGGCGCATACGAGTGTTAGTCGCACGAGGAAGCATACCGTATTCCGCAGTGACCCACCCTAGGCCGGAATTTTTTAGAAACGGCGGCACGCGTTCGTCGATTGATGCCGTGCAAAGCACATGAGTATCCCCACATTTGATCAAACAAGACCCTTCTGCGTGTCGTGTGACACCAGTCTCAATCGAAATTGGCCGCATTTCATCAATATTCCGTCCAGAGGGGCGCATGGTGAATCCTTTCGTGGTTTAATCTTGCACTACGCTTACCCGTTCAAAATTCCAACCCCGATTGACGTTCCTGCGCCACTCGCGCACATTGCAGCCGCCTCTTGGAACATGCCAAATGACTGATAAGACCCCGAATCTGGAAGATATGAATGCGCGTTCCCGCGAGGTATTTCGTCATGTGGTAGAGGGATACTTGGAAACCGGCGCGCCTGTTGGGTCCCGAACGTTAACGCGTAGTCTGTCAGAGCAAGTCAGTGCTGCAACCATTCGTAATGTTATGGCAGACCTTGAACACCTTGGCCTGATCGGAAGCCCTCATATAAGCGCAGGCCGTATTCCCACTCAACAAGGACTGCGCATGTTTGTTGATGGCATACTTGAAGTTGGTGATCTTGCGGGAGACGATCGTGCCAAGATCGATCAGACTCTCGGCGGGAATGATGATGTGGGAACACTTTTGGATCGGGTGGGTTCTGCTCTTTCGGGTGTGACACATGGTGCCAGCCTTGTACTTACGCCCAAGCACGAATCCGCGCCAATCAAGCATGTCGAATTTGTCAGCCTTGCAGCAGATCGCGCGCTGGTCGTTTTGGTGTTTGCGGATGGGCACGTCGAAAATCGGGTGTTCACCCCACCCCCTGGTCAAACACCGTCATCCATGCGTGAAGCCACAAATTTCATCAATGCCGTCGCCGAAGGGCGCACATTGCCTGAACTTGGCACAACTATTGCCCACGAAGTGTCGGCCCGCCGCCAAGAAATTGATGTCCTTGCACGTGATCTCATCGATAGCGGTGCCGCTATGTGGGAAAATAAGGGCGAATCAACTGAACGTTTAATCGTGCGGGGGCGGGGTAACTTGATCTCTGACGAAGATACGGCCGACCTTGATCGCATCCGAACCCTGTTTGACGATCTTGAACGCAAGCGCGACATCGCAGATTTCTTGGAATTGACCGAAGGTGGCGAAGGCGTTCGCATATTCATTGGGTCAGAAAACAAACTTTTCTCACTTTCGGGTTCCTCTTTGGTGGTTTCCCCTTATATGAACGCTGATCGAAAGATCATGGGCGCGGTTGGGGTCATTGGGCCTACGCGTTTAAATTACGGGCGCATAGTGCCCATCGTGGATTACACCGCGCAACTGGTCGGGAAACTGATCACTGATCGCGGATAGGGAACGCTGGATATGGCTGACGAGAACGACAAATTTCTGGACGACATCATGGCCGAGACTGATCTTGGCCCAGAAGATGAAATGACGCTTGATGAAATGGTCGAGGAAGGTGACGATATCGTTGCCCTTAAGACCGAGATTGCGGACCTCAAAGATGCGTATATGCGCGCACTTGCAGACGTAGAGAATTCCCGAAAACGTGCAGACCGCGACCGACGAGAGGCCGAAAACTACGGCGGCTCACGGCTGGCGCGGGATCTTCTCCCTGTCTACGACAACCTGTCCCGTGCTTTGCAAATGGCCAAAGAAGATGGAAAGGAGGGCGACAAAGCCCTTCTTGAAGGCGTTGAATTAACGATGCGCGCCCTAATTGATGTGTTCAAAAAACACGGCGTAGATCCGATCGTGCCGGAGGTTGGCGATCGCTTCGATCCACAACAACACGAAGCGATGTTTGAAGCACCCCTACCCGGTACGACCGCTGGTGATATTATTCAGGTTTCGACAGTCGGCTTTATGTTGCACGATAGGCTTTTGCGCCCTGCGCAGGTTGGTGTGTCGTCTACTCCGAAATCTTAACGAGACCACGTAGTTCATAGACCAAATCCAAAGCATCTTTTGGGGAAAGATCGTCGGGTAAGACCTCTTTCAGCCGCGCCTCCACATCGGATGGCGCGGTATTTGTTTGGATGGGTGTCGGTGTGGCACTAAACAACGGCAAATCGTCAATCACGGCCTTTTGTTTACCTTCTCTCTCGCCCTTTTCCAGTGCTTCAAGAACAACTTTCGCCCGATCAACAACCGCTTTAGGCAGGCCTGCCAGTCGTGCGACTTGAACCCCATAGGATCGGTCCGCCGTACCAAGCTTTACTTCGTGTAGAAAAATCACGTCCCCATCCCATTCCTTAACAGAAACGGTCGCGTTTGCGACGGACTCCAGCTTATCTGACAGCTGTGTCATTTCATGATAATGGGTCGCGAAAAGTGCGCGGCACCGGTTTACATCATGAAGATGTTCCAACGTGGCCCATGCGATCGACAAACCATCATATGTTGCGGTTCCCCGTCCGATTTCATCCAAAATCACCAGTGCCCTGTCATCCGCTTGATTTAGGATAGCAGCCGTTTCCACCATCTCGACCATGAAAGTCGACTGTCCTTTGCTCAGGTCGTCCGACGCACCGACACGGCTAAAAACCTGACTCACGATCCCTATCTTCGCACTTTGGGCCGGAACAAAGGACCCCACCTGAGCCAGAATCG
>CAYOSK010000007.1:18027-48149 GCA_964406585.1 uncultured Octadecabacter sp.
CTGCAAGATCAAATTCAGCCAGCGCCCTTGCCAATGTAAACAAATGAGGAGCTTGTTCTAAAATTTCGTCTTTCAGCATGGAATAGACACGCTTTTCGATCTCAAGACACTTCCCACCCGCATTCAGAATCCGTGTTTCGAGCTCCGAAAGTTCGACGGTGGTGAATCGGACCTGATTGGCCGTTGTCTGTCTGTGGATAAATGTTTCTGACAAGGGAGGGGCAAGCATTTTTGCCGAATGCGTTGCCGTGACTTCGACAAAATACCCGAGAACATTGTTGTGTTTGATTTTCAAAGCACCAATGTCGGCATCTTCCGAATATTTTGATTGAAGGCCCGCAATAATGGACCGCCCCTCGTCCCGGAGAGTTCGAAATTCATCAAGCTCTTGGTCAAAGCCCATTGCAACAAACCCGCCATCACGTGCCAGCAATGGGGGTTCAGCCACCAGTGCCGCATCCAACAAGGCTAGTAGGGTGTCTTGGCCAATCAAGTCTCGCGCCGCGCCGGCCAGTTCATCTGGCATGTCATCGGGCAACGCCTCTGAAATCGATGCGGCTTTGTCTATGGCGCTGCGAACCGCCGCCATATCCCGTGGGCCACCGCGATCTAGCGACAATCGAGATAACGCACGATCCAAATCGGGAACTTCACGCAATCGATCTTTCAATGTCGTTGCGATATCGCCGCGATCTAAGCACCACGCAACTGCATCCTGCCGCATGCTGATCCGAGATAAATCACGGGACGGAGAAGACAATCGACGTTCTAACAATCGCGCCCCGCCAGCAGTTAGCGTTTTATCAATAACCCCCAACAGGGATCCGGCGCGCCCCCCGTTCATACTGCGTGTTAGCTCCAATGATTTTCTCGTTGATGCATCAATCTGCATCGACCCGTTGCGGGCCTCTCGCACTGGAGGTCGCAAAAGAGGTAGCTTCCCCTTTTGGGTAATTTCCAAGTATTCAACTATCGCGGCCATTGCTGCAATTTCAGCGCGGGTAAACGCGCCAAAACCCTCGAGTGACGAAACGGAATAGACACTGTTCAAGCGTTTTTTCCCATTCGTGCTGTCAAATGCGGCATTTCCGAGGATGGTGACTGCCGCACCAGATTCTTCTATGATTATCCTAAATTCTTGTTCTCCTGCTTCTGACAAAAGAACCTCTTTGGGGGCCAGCCGTGCCAGTTCAGGGCCAAGTCCTGCTGAGTCACATCCAAGCACGCAGAATGCTCCGGTCGAAATATCAACCCAACAAAGCGCGCCTTCGCCACGTACATCGGCATATGCCGCCAGAAAATTATGCCGCCTTGCATCTAGCAACGCGTCTTCGGTCAATGTACCGGGCGTGACGACCCGCGTCACACCGCGTTTTACCACGGCTTTATAGCCACGCTTTTTCGCTTCTGCCGGGCTTTCCAATTGCTCACAAACAGCCACGCGATGACCTTTGCGGATTAGGGTAAGAAAGTAGCCTTCAGCGGCGTGATGAGGCACACCACACATTGCAATATCTTCGCCCAAATGTTTCCCGCGCTTGGTTAGGGCAATATCCAACGCCGCCGCCGCAGCGACTGCATCATCAAAGAACAATTCATAAAAATCGCCCATGCGGTAAAACAGCAAAGCATCCGGATGATCCGCCTTGATTTCAAGATACTGCGCCATCATCGGCGTCACGCTGCTGTTCATGAATTCCCCCGGATGCTGCTTGGATAACTTAATGGCGCAATGTTAGCGACGAAAGTGCAAAAACCACCTGTTGCCGCCCGTCAATAGCACCCCTATCAATGCCCAACGCAAGGGAGAGCAGACATGGCAAACAATCGGATCACGCGCGAGGATGCGCTGGCATTCCACCTGGAACCAACACCGGGAAAATGGGAGATCAACGCAACTGTGCCAATGACGACGCAGCGCGACCTATCGCTTGCTTATTCCCCCGGCGTTGCAGTGCCTTGCGAGGACATCGCGGAAAATCCTGAGCTTGCCTATGATTATACGAACAAAGGAAATCTTGTTGCGGTGATTTCAAACGGAACAGCCGTGCTGGGTCTGGGAAATCTTGGCGCGCTTGGGTCAAAACCTGTGATGGAGGGTAAGGCCGTTTTGTTCAAGCGGTTCGCAGATGTGAATTCCATCGACATCGAGCTAGACACCGAAGACGTTGATGCATTTTGTAACGCGGTTCGATTGATGGGGCCAACGTTTGGTGGAATTAACCTTGAAGATATCAAGGCGCCCGAATGTTTTATGATTGAACAGCGCCTGAAAGAAGAAATGGACATTCCGGTGTTCCATGACGACCAGCACGGTACAGCTGTGATTTGCGCGGCAGGCCTGATCAATGCGCTACATATTTCCGGCAAGAAAATCGAAGACGTCAAGATCGTTTTGAATGGCGCGGGTGCAGCGGGAATCGCGTGTATCGAACTTCTCAAGGCGATGGGGGCGCAGCACAACAATTGCGTTGTTTGTGATACGAAAGGTGTAATTTATCAGGGCCGCACCGAGGGTATGAACCAATGGAAGTCGGCCCACGCCATCACTACAGAATTGCGCAGCCTTGAGGATGCGATGAAAGGGGCGGATGTGTTCCTTGGTGTTTCGGTAAAGGGCGCAGTGACGCCTGAAATGGTGGCCAATATGGCTGATAATCCTGTCATCTTCGCGATGGCTAACCCCGACCCGGAAATTACACCTGAAGATGCCCACGCTGTTCGGGTCGATGCGATTGTCGCCACCGGGCGCAGCGATTATCCGAACCAAGTGAATAACGTTCTTGGGTTTCCCTATTTGTTTCGTGGAGCGCTCGACATCAATGCTCGTGCCATTAATGATGAGATGAAGATCGCGTGCGCCCATGCCCTTGCACAACTTGCGCGTGAAGACGTGCCTGATGAAGTGGCGATGGCTTACGGCAAAAAGCTGACGTTTGGGCGCGATTACATTATCCCGACGCCATTTGACCCACGCCTGATTCATGTTGTTCCGCCAGCGGTTGCCCGCGCCGGAATGGATACCGGCGTCGCCCGTCGCCCCATCGTCGATATGGAAAGCTACGAAGAATCCCTAAAAACGCGTATGGACCCAACGGCGAGTATTTTACGCGGAATTAACGCCCGCGCCCGCGCCAATCAGCACACGATTGTCTTTGCAGAAGGTGATGACCCACGCGTTTTACGTGCCGCTGTCCAATATCAACGATCTGGATTTGGCCGCGCTTTGGTTGTCGGTCGCACCGAGGATGTGAAACAAAAGCTCACCGCTGAGGGATTAGAAGATGCGGTGCGCGAATTGCATGTGGTGAATGCAGCGAACACCGAACACCTCGAATCCTACAAAGACTTTTTGTATCAGCGTTTGCAGCGAAAAGGTCATGATCGTCAGGATATCCACCGTCTCGCGACACGTGACCGACATGTTTTCGCGTCACTCATGTTGGCGCATGGTCACGCGGACGGGATGGTTACAGGTGCAACACGTAAATCTGCGCACGTTCTGGAATTGATCAATCACGTCTTTGACGCTGGGCCACATGATGGCGCCGTTGGTGTGACTGCTGTCCTAAGCAAAGGCCGCATTGTTTTGATGGGTGATACGCTTGTGCATGAATGGCCAGATGAAAACGACCTAGCTGACATCGCCGAACGGAGTGCGCATATTGCGCGTCGTCTTGGATTAGAACCAAGGGTCGCGTTCCTATCATTTTCAACATTCGGGTATCCTGTGTCCGAACGTGCCGAAAAGATGCACAAGGCGCCTGATGTGTTAGAAGCTCGTGGTGTTGATTTTGAATATGAGGGTGAAATGACGGTCGATGTCGCCCTTAATGCCAAAGCCCAAGAGGCGTATCCATTTTCCCGCCTGACCGGACCAGCCAATGTTTTGGTTGTTCCTGCGCGCCACTCTGCGTCGATTTCGGTGAAATTGATGCAGGAAATGGCGGGTGCGACGGTGATTGGTCCGATTCTTGCGGGGATCGATCGACCGATCCAGATCTGCTCCACGGTAAGCACGACAAATGATATTCTTAATATGGCAGTTCTTGCATCAAGCACAGCAACTTAACATGACGATCTGGAATCTTGGAGGTATCAACGCGGATCACGTCTATGGCGTTCGACATATTCCCGCGCCCGGAGAAACATTAGACGCGACGTCTCACGCGGTTTTCGTTGGGGGTAAGGGCGCGAATATGTCTGTGGCTGCCGCCCGTGCTGGCGCGCATCTGCGTCACATCGGAGCGGTAGGACAAGACGGGCGCTGGGCCGTAGATCGGTTGATGGAATACGGCGTAGACACCCGTGATATTTGCCAAATTGAAACCGCAACGGCGCACGCGATGGTTTTTGTCGCGTCTGATGGTGAAAACGGGATTGTTGTTTATCCCGGGGCCAATCGAAAAATTCCAGAAGATCGATTAAAACAGGCTCTAACACAGGCGAAAACTGGTGATTGGTTCGTCACTCAGAACGAGGTCAATCTTCAACAGGTTGGCGCACAGCTTGCATCTGACATGGGCCTAAAGGTGGCCTATGCTGCTGCCCCTTTTGATGAGGATATCACCAAAAAGTTGCTGCCATACTTGGACTTTCTGATCCTAAACGAAGTAGAAGCTGACCAATTAAAGGCGGCAACAGGTCAGGGTCCGGCAGACCTTCCGGTTAAAGATGTCATTGTAACCTTGGGGGCTAAGGGGGCCACATGGTTTGGTGCTGGTGACCCAGTTCATGTTCCTGCACATACCGTCACGCCGATAGATACAACAGGCGCGGGTGATACTTTCACGGGGTATGTTTTGGCTGGTCTCGACCGGGGGCAACCGATCCTGCAGGCTATGCAAACCGCCAGCAAAGCCGCAGCGATCATGGTTACCCGCCACGGAACCGCCGACGTGATCCCAGATCTAGCGGAAGTTCAGGCGTTTAATGGCCGATAAACGGTGCGTTGCTTCCCCAAAGGGCCTCTACTCGTGCGTCTCGTCCACATGCATCGCGATAAAACGCATAGGCTTCTGCTTGGGTTTTGATTCCTGAACGCGTGATCAAACGATCCGACCCTTTGTAATAATCCTGATGATAGTCTTCTGCGTCATAGAACGCTGAAGCTGGCAAAATAGGAGTTACAATGCGCTGGCCAAGTTCAGTTTGTGCTGCGGACAAGGCCTCCTCTGCAGCGCGTCTTTGTGCGGAATTAGACACGAAAATGGCCGTTCTATAGCTGTCGCCGCGATCACAGAACTGGCCACCCGCATCAGTGGGATCAACGCTGCGGAAAAACAAATCGTAAATCTGACGCGTGGATACCTGATCAGCATCAAACCGAATTTCTACGGCTTCGTAGTGACCTGTGTTTCCCCCTGTAACTTGTCGGTATGTCGGGTTCGCAGTTGTTCCACCCGTGTAGCCAGACGTCACCTCGGTCACGCCGCGTACCTTCTCAAAATCGCTTTCAACGCACCAGAAACATCCCCCTGCGACCGTAATGGTCTGCATGTCGCGGGCTTCGGCTTTGCCAGCTTGCATGATGGCAGCGATACCAATCCCGATGGCCAGCGCCACAGTTTTAAGATTGCGTGTTGTACGTGTCATGATGGTCTCCTCTGCAAAGACCATCACGCCAAAGCTGTCTTGACGCAATTCACGGAGAGGGGACCTCACGGTCTGTTTACCGTTGCAACAGGATTCGGGTCGTTACTTCATTCGTTTGTCGCGCGCCGCCAAGAGTTTCAGACGCAATGCGTTCAGTTGAATGAAACCAGCAGCATCTGCTTGATCATAAGCGCCTGCATCCTCTTCAAACGTCACATGCGCTTCGGAATACAGGCTGTAATCTGACCAGCGACCGACGGTCTTAGCGGAACCTTTGTATAACTTCAGTCGCACTGTTCCTGTAACGTGTTCTTGTGATTTATCTATCGCTACCTGCAACATTTCCCGTTCAGGGGAATACCAGAAACCGTTGTAGATCAGCTCTGCGTAGCGCGGCATCAGTTCATCTTTAAGGTGCGCCGCGCCGCGATCGAGTGTGATCGATTCGATTCCGCGGTGCGCTTCTAGCAGCAGTGTGCCGCCGGGCGTTTCGTAGATACCGCGTGACTTCATGCCAACGAAACGCCCTTCAACCAAATCAAGACGACCGCAACCATGTTTGCCGCCCAACTCATTCAGTTTCGTAAGAATCTCTGCCGGCGACAATGGAACCCCATTAATCGAAACTGCATCACCCCGTTCAAATCCGACTTCAATAAATTCAGGCTCATTCGGAGCGTCTTCGGGGGAAACTGTGCGCTGATATACATAATCAGGTGCCATCTCCGCCGGATCTTCAAGAACCTTACCCTCGGATGAGGTATGCAGCAAATTGGCGTCGACTGAAAATGGAGCCTCGCCACGTTTATCTTTGGCGACGGGAATCTGATTCAGTTCGGCAAATTCCAGCAATTTCGTGCGCGACGACAGATCCCATTCACGCCATGGTGCGATAACTTTTATGTCGGGGTTCAGCGCATAAGCAGCAAGTTCGAACCGTACCTGATCATTCCCTTTGCCAGTTGCGCCATGGGCCACAGCATCTGCGCCGGTTTCGGCAGCAATTTCAACCAAACGTTTTGAAATCAACGGCCTAGCGATGGATGTTCCTAGCAAATACAAGCCTTCGTAGACGGCATTGGCACGAAACATCGGGAACACAAAATCGCGCACGAACTCTTCGCGAACGTCTTCGATATAGATATTTTCTTCGGGGATTCCGAGGGTTACAGCCTTGGCACGTGCCGGTTCCAATTCCTCGCCCTGGCCAAGGTCGGCGGTAAATGTCACCACTTCGCAGCCGTATTCTGTCTGCAACCATTTCAGAATGATCGACGTATCCAGACCACCAGAATAGGCGAGCACGACTTTTTTCGGGGTGAATTTGGCGGACATTGCGACTGACTCCTGACGTTGTTGCGCCCGATTACGCCCTTTCGAAACCTAGAGCAAGCTGGCGACAAAATCGGCATCGCCTTCGTTGCTCAAAAGAGCAGGCGCGGCAGACATTGGGACCCAAACAGCCGTATGTGTTTCTTCAAGCGGCGGTCCGTAACACAACGTCGGTTCAGACCAATATACCGTACAAATTTTTTCGGCCCACATGTCGTATTCGGGCATAAAAACAAAGCGTCTAAAAACCCCAAGGCGCGTGGGGCGTGCCATCCGCCATCCGGTTTCTTCCATCACTTCGCGGTGCAACGCTGGAACAACCTGTTCGCCTGCATCGATACCACCACCCGGCAATTGCAGTTCAGGGCGTTCGCCATCTTGCAAAGTGAGCAGTAAATCTTGGCCCCGTTGCAAGATTACATAGGCTCCGGGACGCGGCGTGTAATGCATAGCGGGATTAACCCGTTCGCCGTAGCGTCGTATCATGGCCTTTATCCCTATCTTGCTGCACCTATATGGACGCGGTATGCCAATCCTCGACTTATTAGGAAAGCCCAATGAACACAGCATCCACAATTGCGTGGGACGACACCGTCCTACCGTTTCAGCTTGATCGTTCCGACATTCGCGGCCGCATCGCGCGTCTTGATGGCGTTTTGGATCAGGTTCTAAGCCAACATGACTATCCAGCAGCCGTCGAAGCCTTGGTGGCGGAAATGGCATTGCTGACTGCACTTATTGGTCAGACCATCAAATTGCGCTGGAAATTGTCATTGCAGGTGCGCGGTGATGGCCCTGCACGTTTGATCGCGACAGATTACTACGGTCCTACCGAAGACGGTGCACCGGCGCGCGTGCGTGCCTATGCAAGTTACGACAAAGATCAAATTGATCCGACGGGCCATCCATTTGGGCAGATCGGGAAAGGATACTTTGCGATCTTGATTGATCAGGGCGAAGGCAACACGCCCTATCAGGGAATCACACCTATTGCGGGTGGATCATTGTCCGCCTGTGCCGAAGCATATTTTGCACAGTCCGAACAATTGCCCACTGCATTCCAACTAACGTTTGGAAAGTCGTCCGCACCAGGTGAGGTCGAATCGTGGCGTGCGGGTGGGATCATGATGCAAGCCATGCCAAAGGCGTCACCATTGGCCAATCCCGATGGCGGAACCGAAGACGGGCTTACCGCGATTGAAGACCTTATGAATGATGATGAAGGCGAAAATTGGAATCGTGCGACGATGCTAATGCGAACAGCCGAAGAAATGGAATTGATCGGGCCGTCAGTGCAACCCACCGAGTTGTTGGTGCGGCTGTTTCACGAAGAAGAACCGCGTGTGTTTGATCCACAGCCGGTGACATTCGGATGTTCATGCTCGGCCGAAAAGGTCCGTCAGTCTTTGTCGATTTATTCGGCTAAGGATATCGCCCATATGACAACGGATGAAGGCATCGTTACTGCGGACTGCCAGTTTTGCGGCGCACACTATGAATTCCAACCAGATACGTTGGGTTTCGAAGCCGAAGGTACGCCTGACCCGCTTGGGCGTGATGTCTGATTCTGATGTGAGAACGATGCTGTGCCGTGCGATGGAAAACGTGCGGCGCGCGTCATCTGATTTTGATTTGAATCCGGAATACCGTCCGCCCACGGGGCGTATTTTGAAACCTGCGGCGGTTCTGGTTGCGGTTACAGAATCCGGCGAGGTAATCCTGACGAAAAGATCGGCTCAGCTGAAACATCACGCGGGGCAAGTTGCATTCGCCGGAGGGCGACGTGATGACAGCGATCGTGATTTGATCCAAACGGCCCTACGTGAATCACAAGAAGAAATCGGGCTTGATCCGGCTTGTGTGACGATTTTAGGTGATTTGCCGGACCATGAAACTGTCACCAATTACGCAGTCACGCCTATCGTCGCGATGGTTCCGGATAACCTGATGTTTACACCCGAAGAAGGCGAGGTCGCTGAGGTGTTCACCGCGCCATTAGATCATCTTCTGCAACTGAAAAACTATCGCATAGAAGGCCGACGCTGGCGCGGCCAACGCCGCCACTATTATACCGTTCCGTACGGACCCTATTATATCTGGGGCGCGACCGCGCGCATTTTGCGTGGCCTTGCGGATGGCGCCACATGAAAGTTCAGGCAGATTGGCTGGACACATTGCCGTCCAAAGCAGTCACAGGCATGTTGATTGATGCTGGTTATGACGCCTATTTTGTCGGGGGCTGCGTGCGAAATGCACTAATTCAAAGGCCAGTGTCCGACCTAGATCTTGCAACGAATGCGCGCCCTGAGGTTGTATTAAGACTGGCTGAGACTGCCGGCCTTCGCGCCATCCCAACAGGGATAGACCACGGGACCATCACGGTTGTCGCAGATGGAATACCGTTTGAAATAACGACGTATCGAACAGATGTGAAAACCGACGGTCGCCATGCTGTTGTCGCGTTTTCGGACAGTTTGGAACACGATGCCCAGCGCCGCGATTTCAGCATGAATGCTTTGTATGCTGCGCCAGATGGAACGGTCATTGATCCGGTGAATGGCTTGCATGATCTGCAGGCTGGACGTGTGCGGTTTATTGGTGATCCCGCGCAAAGAATTGCGGAAGACTATCTGCGCATTTTGCGGTTTTTCCGGTTTACTGCTTGGTATGGGGATTCTGAACTTGGCATCGACGCAGATGGAATTGCTGCCTGTGCGGAATATTCTGATGGCCTTAACGGTCTCGCGAAAGAACGCATCACAGACGAGCTTTGTAAGCTATTGTTGGCCCCTAATCCCGCGCCTGCCGTCGCGGCGATGTCAATGTCCGGAGTTTTAATGCATGTTTTGCCTGGTGCGGACGCATCTGTGCTTGCACCGCTTGTCCATATGGAAGGTGTACTGGACCGCCTGCCGCAAATTGCAACACGGCTTGCAGCACTGGGTGAATTCGACCCGAAGATCCATCTTCGCTTGTCCAACCGGATCTATACGGACTTTGAAAAGATACGGTTGAACGCTAAATCCGGTATCGCTCCTGCAAAGGCAGGATTTCGGTTCGGCGCAAACGTTGGCATAGAAATTATCATGCTTCGCGCCGCGATGATGAGTGAACCCATACAGGATGGTGATATTGAACTGGTTCGGCGCGGCGCAACATCGCCGCTTCCGGTCGCTGCTGGTGATTTGATGCCCGAATTTGAAGGTCGCGCGCTGGGCGATCGGTTGCGGCAGTTGGAATCTGCGTGGATCGCGTCTGGATTTACTCTGTCTAAAACTGACCTTCTTGCGCTTCCATGACAGCGCTCATTGGTTTTGTGTTCTTGGGGCTGTTTTCACCTGGCCCCAATGTTGTTCTTCTAACAACGTCCGGCGCGCGATTTGGGTTTCGCCGGACCCTGCCACATTTGTTGGGTGTGGCAATGGGCGTTGGCGTCATAGCCTTTGTGACTGGCCTTGGATTGACCGCGCTGTTGGTGGCATTTCCGGCATTGCGAGTCGCCTTGTTGGCCGTCGCAAGCCTTTGGATTCTGTGGATGGCGTGGAAACTATGGCATGCTAAGCCCGTCCAAGCGTTAGACACAGACCGACCGTTCACTTTCATGCAAGCGGTGTTGTTCCAGTGGGTGAATCCAAAGATTTGGGCGGTCGCTACATCTGCTTCTGCAATGATCGCCGATGCTTCTCCGGTTGTGCAGGCGACAACACTGGGCGCTGTATTTTCTGCGACTAATCTGTGTGTCTGCTTGTTCTGGACCTATGCAGGTAGTTTATTGACCGTGCTTCTTACTGATCCTGTGAAATGGCAGATATTTATGCGGATCATGGCCGTTGCGCTTGCGGTTTTTTCTGGTGCGGTTTTCCTGTGACCTAATCCGGTCTATATCCCGTGTTGAAGGGAAACCCCGCCGTGTTCCGCTTTTTCGAAAATTTGGTCGATCCGTATATAGACTATGCGGAAACCGATTCACCTCCGACGCGGCTTTGGCCGTTCTTGATGACCTACGCCCGCCCGTTCAAACGGGTATTCTGGGCGGCTGGAATTATGTCGATCACTGTCGCAATTATTGAGGTTTGGTTGATCGCCTATATGGGTCGTTTGGTCAATCTGATCGCACCGGGGTCAGAAGAAACATTTTGGGTGGATTATGGCTGGGAATTCATCGGGATGGCGGTGTTCTTGCTGACGCTGCGACCAGTGTTACAAGTTATTGATGTTGCACTTTTGAACCAGTCTATTGTGCCTAATTTCGGGACAGTCGTGCGGTGGCGGGCACATCGACATGTGTTACGCCAATCAGTCGGTTGGTTCGAAAATGATTTTGCTGGACGGATTGCAAACCGCATTATGCAAACACCCCCTGCCGCGGGCGAGGTAGCGTTTCAGCTATTTGATGCTGTTACGTTTTCGATCGCATATATTGTTGGTGCTGCGGTTCTTTTGCTTGGGGCTGACCCGCGCCTACTGATTCCGTTGGTTGTTTGGTTTGTTCTATATGGTGTGCTGATGCGCTGGACGATTCTGCGGGTTGGGCCTGCCGCTAAAGCGTCGTCAGATGCCCGATCCGAAGTTACCGGCCGGGTCGTTGATAGCTATACCAATATCCATTCCGTCAAGATGTTCGCGCACCATGACCGCGAAGTTGAATATGCCCGTGAAGCTATCGAAAAGACGCGGTTCGCATTTCAACGTGAGATGCGGATTTACACCATAATGGATGTGGCGCTTGTTCTGCTGAACGGGTTTTTGATTGTAGCAGTTGTCGGATGGGCGCTGTGGCTTTGGTCTAAAGGGTTGGCGAGCGTCGGGATCGTTGCTGCCGCAGCCGCATTAACACTACGCCTAAACGCGATGACCGGATGGATCATGTGGGCTGTGACGAACCTGTTTCAAAACCTAGGGGTGATTTCTGAGGGTATGGAAACCATCGCGCAACCCATCACACTAAAAGATGAAACCGGTGCGGATGATTTGAACGTGTCACAAGGCGCTATCGAACTCAAAGGGCTGACACACCACTATGGTCGCGACTCCGGCGGGATCGATGCCTTGGATTTGAAAATTCCTGCGGGTCAAAAGGTTGGGCTTGTGGGTCGGTCCGGCGCTGGAAAATCAACGCTCGTGAAGTTGCTAATGCGGTTTTATGATGCCGAAGGCGGTCAGATTTTAATTGACGGTCAGAGTATCAACTCAGTCACCCAAGACAGCCTTCGTCGGGCCATTGGGATGGTTCAACAAGACAGCTCACTTTTGCACAGGTCGGTTCGCGACAACATTCTGTATGGGAACCCTTCTGCGAACCAGAACCAAATGATCGCTGCGGCCCAACAAGCCGAAGCGCATATGTTCATCCACGATCTAGAAGACGGCGAAGGCCGCAGAGGATATGACGCCCAAGTTGGCGAGCGTGGTGTGAAGTTGTCAGGGGGTCAACGGCAACGGATTTCATTGGCGCGGGTAATTTTAAAGAACGCTCCGATTTTGCTTCTAGACGAAGCGACAAGCGCGTTAGACAGCGAAGTAGAAGCCGCCATTCAAGCGACGCTTTATGGATTGATGGAAGGTAAAACGGTGATCGCAATTGCCCATCGTCTTTCCACCATAGCACAAATGGATCGTATCATAGTTATGGACGAAGGTCGCATCGTCGAAGACGGAACCCATGATGAACTTATGGCGCTGGGCGGCCAATATGCTGGATTTTGGACCCGTCAATCTGGCGGATTTATCGGGACAGAGGCGGCGGAATGATTTTGCAAACCTATAATCGCATGGTGGAACGTCTTGGCGGTTTGATCGATAGCCAGATGAAAGCTGATGGTCCACCACCACAAACTTTGGCTAAATTTTTCCGATGGGCTCTCGGCGGTGCGTGGGGCGTTATCGGGTTTGCCGCGTTCTTTTCGGCGTTGGCAGGGGCGACAGAAGTTCTTGCGATGTATCTTCTTGGGCTTGTTGTGGACATTGCGGCGTCGTCGGACCCAATAAGCGACAGCATTGGAATGTTGGTGCTTGCTGTCGTGTTGCTCATGATCTTGCGTCCCATCCTGTTCGGCGTTTCGGCATCCTTTCAGTCCATTGTGATTGGCCCAAATCTTTTTGCACTTGTGGTTGGTCGATTGCACCGTTGGACATTGGGGCAGGCGGTTACGTTTTTTGACAATGATTTTGCCGGACGCATTGCGCAAAAACAAATGACCGTCGCCCGATCCCTGACCGAAGTCGTCATAGAAACTGTCAACGCCGTGCTGTTTGCGTTGGCCTCCGTTTTGGGGGCAGCGTTTTTAGTCTATGCTGTTGATCCGCGATTGTTGCTTGTCTTGGGGGGATGGTTTGCCACCTACGTCATCTTCTTGCGCGTTTTTCTGCCCAAAATTCGAGTGCGATCCAAAGAGCGGGCAGGGGCTGCTGCTATGCTGACCGGTCAGGTCGTGGATACGATTACCAACATAAAGACAGTCAAATTGTTTGCCGGTACGCGCATAGAAAAGGACGCAGCGCAGGTTGCGATGCAGGATTTGCGCAGCCGAGGTATCGATTATGGTTCGGTCGCTACGCTGTTTCGGTTCGGATTGATTACTTTGGCGGGCATTTTGCCATTGACCATGGTTGGGTTTGGATTGGCGTGGCGGGATACAGGCGTTAGCCCGGGTGATATTGCCGCCATTGGTGCAGTCTCTATCCGTCTAAGCCAGATGACCGGTTGGGTAAGTTTCGTTTTAATGGCTGTTTTTAGCCATATCGGTGAGGTTGAAGACGGGATGAAAACCCTAACGCCACCACACAAATTGACAGATGCCAAAGGCGCAACACCATTGTCGGTGACCTGCGCCGAAATTGAATTCCGCAATGTATCTTTTCAATATGGCGGCGCGGTTGGGGGTGTCGGCGGTATCAACCTTACCATTAAGTCTGGCGAAAAGCTTGGGATTGTCGGGGCGTCTGGGGCTGGTAAATCCACGCTGGTTGCTTTGCTATTGCGTTTATATGACCCAGAAGAGGGCGAGGTTTTGATAGATGGCCAACCTATTCAATCTGTGACTCAAGACAGCCTGCGTGAAGCCATAGGAATGGTGACGCAGGAAACCGCGATGTTTAACAGGTCGGCCCGCGACAACATTACGTACGGTCGCCCCGACGCTGACCATGATGATTTGATTGCCGCCGCGCAAAAGGCCGAAGCCCATGGGTTCATCGAAGATCTTCGAGATAATGCCGACCGCACCGGATATGATGCTCATCTTGGTGAACGCGGTGTGAAATTGTCGGGTGGTCAACGCCAGCGGATTGCATTGGCGCGCGCCATGCTGAAAGACGCGCCAATCCTGATCTTGGACGAAGCCACCAGTGCGTTAGACAGCGAAGTTGAAGCATCAATTCAATCCGCACTGGATCGCGCAATGATAGATAAGACAGTTGTCGCAATTGCGCACCGTCTTTCCACGATTTCCGGTATGGATCGCATTATTGTACTGGAAGGCGGAACCATAGTGGAGCAAGGACGCCATGAGGATCTGCTCGCGCGTGGTGGAACCTATGCGAAATATTGGGATCGTCAATCAGGCGGCTTCAAACGGGATCAGGATGCGGCCGAATAAATGACTCAGATCGTGGAACGATTGACACTGGCAGGCCTTGGTCAGCTGCCTGATGGAACGCTGTTGGAACGTGTGTTGCCGGGTGAAGAGGTAGATGTTTCGCCGGACGGCAGTGCGCGGGTCGTCACCCCGGTCGTTGATCGCGTGAAAGCACCCTGTCGCCACTTCAAAAGCTGCGGTGGCTGTGCGATGCAACATGCCTCTGATGACTTTGTTGCCACATGGAAAACGACTGTTGTGGAACGTGCCATGTCTGCACGTGGTTTGCCGTTCCCATTTCGAAACCTGCATACGTCACCTGCCAAAAGTCGCCGTCGAGCGCGGCTTTCTGGCAAGCGTACAAAAAAGGGCGCGATGGTGGGCTTTCATGCAAAAGGGTCCGATGCCCTAATAGATGTGCCTGATTGTCAGCTTTTGGTGCCGAGCATCATAGCGGGGTTTCCGGCGCTTGAGGCGCTGACGATTGTTGCAGCATCTCGCAAATCCGAAGTGAACCTAACGGTTACAGATACGGTGAACGGGTTGGATGTTTGGGTTGAAACTGAGCGGGACATAACCGGTCAGTTGCGGATTGAACTGGCGGGCTTGGCAGAGGTTCACAACCTCGCTCGGTTGGCATGGAACGACGATGTTGTGGTTACCCGCAAACCACCTGAACAGATTTTTGGCAGCGCTAAGGTCGCCCCGCCGTCGGGCTCTTTTTTGCAGGCAACTCGGGAAGGGGAAGCGGCTCTCGTTGGCGCTGTTGTGAATGCGACATTGGGCGCAAAGCGAATTATTGATCTGTTTAGTGGGGCCGGGACATTTTCGCTTCCGCTTGCGCAAAACGCAGAGGTTCACGCTGTTGAAGGCGACGAAGAAATGCTTTTGACCCTAGACCACGGATGGCGTCATGCACGAGGTCTCAAGGCGGTGACCACCGAGGCACGAGACTTGTTTCGCCGGCCTTTGGAACCTGACGAGTTTGGGAAGTTTGATGTGGCTGTTTTGGACCCACCACGTGCAGGGGCACAAGCACAGATTGCCACGCTTTGTGCATCTGCGATGAAACGTATTGTGATGGTGTCTTGCAATCCTGTGTCATTCGCGCGCGATGCGGAGACCCTTATTGATGCGGGGTTTGGTCTAGATTGGATTGATGTCGTGGATCAATTCCGCTGGTCGCCCCATACTGAATTGGTCGCTTCCTTCACACGGACGTGACGGCACAACCTCAGGAAATATTGGAAAGTTTTCACTAACTGAGTTAATCTCTTAGGTAGTATTGTAGGGAACGTTTTTTATGATGAACCGCCGGACATTTACCAGCGCCGCTGCCCTGTTCGCCTTGACGGCTTGTTCGGACAGGTTTCGCGTCTACACAGGCCCGCCAGTGACCAGCATCGTGGTCCAGAAAGGCGCGCGTCAGATGTTCTTAATGAACAACAACACCGTTCTTGAATCCTATGATTTTGAACTTGGTTTTGCACCCGCGGGACATAAGCAAATTGAAGGCGATGGAAAAACGCCGGAAGGCGCTTATTTCATTGACCGTAAGAACCCCAACAGCAATTTTCATCTTTCTATTGGGCTGTCTTACCCAAACGCTGAAGATCGCGCGCGGGCACGTGAAATGGGTAAATCACCGGGCGGCGATATTTTCATTCATGGCACCCCACGCCAGTTCCGTCGTGAGCCCGATTGGACCTGGGGGTGCATTGCGGTGAAGAACCGCGAAATGGAAGATATTTATGCTATGGTCAACGTTGGCACGCCGATCTTTTTGTATGCCTAGGGCCTACTGGAGCGGTACAGGGTTTTCCTGCGCCACGACGCCACGTGCATTGCCATTCGCCAGAACCAACGTCCACCAGATCTTGCCGTTGCTTTCCTGAAACCAAGAAAACCCCATTTCAGTGGCCTCAGGATCAAGCAAAACCGAACGCGTTGCCGGTTCGCGCATCCACGCCGCGAGGGTTTCAAGTTCGGTTTCGTAGGTTTCCGAAATCGTTTCCCCTGTTAGCGCGCCACCGTATCCAACACGGCGAAGGCGATCGATTGGCGATGACCCATCAGATCCGAAATGCCAGGGTCGGTTTTGGACAGACATGTCGCGCGAATGTGTTGCCGCCGCCGCGTTAAGTTGGGCGTTCAGTTGCACACGCCCTGCACCAGATGCTTCGCGCAATGCGTTTAGGCCGTCCAACATGCGAAACTGGATGTTGTCAGCGTCTTGCGCGCCAATCCGGTACACCTGAGGCAATGGCAAGCCGTCTGGTCCGATTGCAGCCTGCGGACCGGCACATGCAGCCAAACCAGCGGCCATTGATCCAAAAAGAAATGTTCGACGCAGCATTGTAGCATCCTTTGCGATTTCATCCGCCTTAACCTGACAAGCGTTGCGTTTCAAACCCACATCGGCGTGAAGCAGCCCATTTCACCTTACTTTGATTTGCGAGCGCGGCAATTGCGCCATAGTAGTTTGGTCAATGATCGATAACCGGTGGGAGACCGACAGATGACAAAATCCACTTTGAACGCGCTAAGCCGTCGCGGTTTTCTTGCGACATCCGCCGCGGCGCTAGGGACAGGTGCTGTTGCACAAACAGAAAACACGACGGAAATCGAAAACGATATTTCACAGACGATTTCACGAAATGTATCCAGTTTTCGCACACTCGATTGGCGGCCTTATTTTACGAATTTGAACGGTGGCGCCGTGTTGGTCGATATACAATCACGGGCGCTTCATTTTTGGAATGAAGACCAATCCGTCTACAAACTTTACCCCACAAGTGTGCCACTGACCCCTGATCTGACCCGCACAGGGCGGACATCAGTGGTGCGCAAGGTCGAAGGCCCAAGCTGGCGTCCGACTCCGTCTATGTTGCAGCGCAACCCAGAATGGCCAGAATTTGTTGGCCCCGGTCCTGACAACCCGCTGGGGACGCATGCGCTGTATTTATCTTGGACCTACTATCGAATCCACGGCACCCATGACACGCGCAAGATCGGTCGGCGTTCGTCTAATGGTTGCATCGGATTGTATAATGAGCACATTGCCGAACTGTTCGGGATGACCAACGTTGGCACGCAAGTGTTGCTGATTTGACGACATTTTGTCGAAGTTTGGGCATGAAATTCATCATAGTCTTTGCATTCAACCTCTAATCGTGGTTTGGCATACTCCGAGGGAAGTCTTGGGTGCCCATGGCTAAACCTCACTAACTTTTGCCGTGGGCAATTAACTGGAGAAATAAAATGAAAAAGATCGCACTTGCAGCCGCATTCGGCCTCGCAGCATCCACAGCATTCGCTGGCAACTTGTCTGAGCCTGTCATGGAAATGGCACCAGTCGTCGTAATGGAAGACACAGCTGGTTCTTCTTCCGGCGCTGGCCTGATCGTTCCACTGATCCTGCTCGCATTGGTTGCTGCTGCTCTGGCTGAATAAGCCTGCATTCGCAGTAATTTTGTAAAAGGCCGCTCCTTCAAATGGGGCGGCCTTTTCTTTTGTTCTCTCATAAATGTTACATTGCAGGCGGATTTCCGCGCTTTCGGCGTCGGTTTCTACGTTTGCATCGATGGCCGAATATGGTCAGCATAGCCCAGAGGGATGACTGATCGTTCCGTGGCGCAGCCTCAGAATTTTTGCCACGGCCACATTACTGGAGAAAACAAAATGAAAAAAATCGCACTTGCAGCCGCATTTGGTGTCGCAGCGTCCACCGCATTTGCCGGGACAATCGAACCGCCATTCGTAGAACCGCCGATCATGCCAATTGATGTTGTTGAGTCTGGTACAAGCTCGTCCGGCGCTGGCCTAATTGTTCCACTGATTCTGTTGGCATTGGTTGCTGCGGCATTGGCTGAATAAACGACGCCACATCAGAGATGCAAAAGGCCGCCCTTTGTTTCGGGGCGGCCTTTTTGTGTTTGTCACCCTGTCTAGGTGTCCAGCCATCCCCGCAGGTTACGCTGCACGATTCCTGACAACGCATCCATATGGGCGTCATTATCATTCAGGCACGGGATATAGGTGAAATGCTCGCCCCCCGCCTCTTCAAAGCTCTCTTTGATCTCTTCGTTGATCTCTTCCAACGTCTCAATACAGTCGGCCGAAAACGCAGGCGCACAGACGGCAATGTTGGTTTTGCCTTTTTCAGCCAGCCGTGCAACTTCTTCGACTGTGTATGGTTGCAACCATTCTTCTGGCCCGAACCGGGATTGGAACGTGGTAATGATTTGCGTGTCGTCCCAGCCCAAACGTTCCTTCAACAGACGCGTCGTTTTTTGACATTGGCAATGATAGGGATCGCCTTCGCGCAGGTAGCGTTGCGGAACACCGTGGTATGAACACACCAGGATTTCTGGTTTCGTATCGGCTTGCGCGTAGGCCGTTTCAATGGATTGGGCGAGCGCATCAATATAGCCCGTGTCTTCGTAATAAGGTTCAACCACCCGCGCAATTGGTTGCCATTTTTCTTCCATCAGTGCGCGGAAGAATTGATCGTTTGCCGTCGCAGACGTTGCGCCCGCGTAGTGCGGGTACAGTGGGAAAAACAGGATCTTCTGGCAGCCTGCGTCGATCATTTCCTGAACTTTAGATTTGGTCGACGGATTGCCGTAGCGCATGCAGTAATCAACAACGACGTCGCTGCCATAAACATCCTGAAGTCGCTTTTTCATAGCGGCAGTTTGTTTTTTGGTGATCGTTAACAAAGGTGATTCGTTGTCTTCTTCGTTCCAAATGCTCTTGTACGCCGCGCCACTTGAAAATGGTCGTTTCGTTAGGATCACGAGTTGAAGAAGCGGCTGCCAAACCCAGGCAGAATAATCCACCACGCGTTTGTCGCTTAGAAATTCACCTAAATACCGCCGCATAGACCAATAGTCTGTGGCGTCCGGCGTTCCAAGATTGGCAAGCAGAATACCAACCTTCGCAGGCTTTACCTTTGGGTGATCAGATGGCGCATGCATTGGGCAAACAGCGACGTCCATCATAGAATCCTTGGACTTAGCATCAAACATGGGTTTATCGGTCTCGTTGGTCATTAAGGTCAGATACTTCTTTTACGGGCGTGGTCAATCTTTGGACCCATTTAAGCTGGTTTCGGTTGTTCCGAGCGCATCGGCAAGGCGGGCCGTTGCCGATCCAGGGCGAAGCGGCTGGGGTTGGCTGTCTGCCGGCGCCCATGCGGTCAGCGTTGCAATTTCAAATGTCGCGGGAATCCGACCATCATCCATACCAAAGGCTTCGACATATCGCGACATTGCTTGCGCGAAAATACTACGCCGACTTGGGCGGCGCTGTCTTTGATCCATTGCATTGTTTTCGCCCATCGCCCGCAAATCCCGCATTAGGTGAATAGGCGTGTCATATGTTACCGTAAGCGGTGTCATGTCCGCGACCGGTAGGGCAAACCCCGCACGTTGTAAGAGACCGCCAAGATCACGCACTTCGCCCATTGGTAAAATGCGAGGTGACAAGCCACCGGTTTGTGCCACTTCGGCTTCTGCCAGCACGCTGCGAAGTTCATGCAGCGTTTGTCCTGCAAACAACGTTGCAATGAACAATCCGTCAGGTTTAAGCGCCCGGCGACATTGAACCAACTGTCCAATCGGATCATCCGCCCAATGCAGCGACAGCGCGTGAATTATCAAATCATGCGCATCTTCTTGCAAATCTAACGTATCTGCATCGGAAATCACGGTCGCACTGGGCATCCAACCCTGCCAAGCGTCGCTGAAACCAGTCACAACGGCAGGCTTTATAAAGGTTCTGTTAACCTCGTTCAGTCTTTCTTGAACATCATCAGCTGCTGCGGCTTGCAGAAACATCGCATCCGCACGCGCGCGGTTGCGCATAAGCGCTGTGCGATCAGTAAGGCGCGGTGGCGTATCCATCCATCGCATTTAGGAGAAAGTAGCCCAGATGCAAAGGTTCATTCAAACGATCTATCCACCACAATGCGTAATGTGTGAAAATCAGACGGACGTGGATTTCGCATTATGCGGGTCGTGTTGGGGCGAAACACCGTTCATTCATGGGCTGTGTTGTGATGGGTGCGGTGCCCCGTTGCCGGGGGAAGAGGATTCCAGCAGCCGTGTCTTGTGCGATGACTGTATGGTTATCGCGAGGCCTTGGTCGCGGGGCCGATCAGTGATGGTCTATAAAGACAAGGCGCGGCGGTTCGTTTTGGCGCTTAAGCATGGCGATCGAACGGATTTGGCACGAACTGCGGGGTCCTGGATGGCGCGTTCGGGTGCGCCGTTTCTGACTGCCAAATCAGTATTTGTTCCCGTACCCTTGCACCGTTTTCGGCTTTTACGGCGCAGATACAATCAGGCTGCATTGTTAGGGCAACAGATTTCGAAAGTGACAGGTACAAGTTTCATTCCAGATGCACTGGTGCGTACAAAACACACCGCGTCGCTTGAAGGTCATTCACGCGATCAACGATTTGCGGCTTTGAGCTGCGCGATTTCGATAAATCCGAAGCAGCAAGATGCGGTAATTGGGAAAAATATCATCTTGGTTGACGATGTGATGACATCTGGTGCTACGTTTGCAGCCTGCACGGAGGCCTTATATGCAGCTGGTGCAGACGATGTTTGCGTTCTTGCCCTAGCCCGCGTCGTAAAGGATGCCTAAATAGGGTCAGAGAGATAAAGGAAAACCCCTATGGCATCCGTTGAAATTTATACGACACCGATCTGTGGCTTTTGTCATGCGACGAAACGCTTGCTGAACGCCAAGGGCGTAAGTTTTGATGAAGTCGATGTGATGGCAGATCCCGAACGACGCGCCGAAATGACCCAACGCGCCAATGGTGGGCGGACAGTGCCGCAGATTTTCATCAATGATCAGCACATAGGTGGCAACGACGATTTGCAAGCGCTTGAACGTGCGGGCAAACTTGACACACTTTTGCAAACGTGAGGACCGCGGTTCTTCAACTGACGTCATCCGATGATCCAACCGAGAACCTGAAAATCGTATGTGACCAGATTGATAAGGCTGTCGATCAAGGCGCCGGATTTGTCTGCACCCCTGAGGTCACGAATTGTATAAGCATGGACCGGACGCATCAGGCCCGCGTTCTACGTGCGCAAAACGAGGACCAGACCTTAGCGGGATTGCGGAACCATGCCGCAAAGAATGGAATCTGGCTGTCTATTGGCTCTTTGGCGTTGAAAGGTGGGGACGGTGGACGTTTTGTGAACCGTTCGTTTCTGATCGCGCCAAATGGGCAAATTGAAGCGACCTATGACAAAATTCATATGTTTGATGTGCGCGTAAGCGAAACCGAAACCTACACAGAATCGTCAGGCTATGCACCGGGGCAGCATGCGGTCGTTGCAGACGCGGGGTTTGCCAAGCTTGGCTTGACGATCTGCTATGATCTGCGGTTTCCACATCTGCATCGGATCCTCGCTAAGACTGGGGCAGATATTTTGTTGGTTCCGTCTGCTTTTTCGCCCGTAACCGGGGCAGCTCACTGGGAGCCGCTGTTACGCGCACGTGCAATTGAAACAGGTTGTTATGTTATCGCGTCCGCCCAATCAGGGACGCACAAGGCTGCGGTTGGCAAAGCGCGCCAAACATATGGGCACTCCCTTATCGTGTCGCCTTGGGGCGAAGTTTTGTCAGATGCCGGGACTGACCAAGATATTACATTTGTTGATCTTGATCTTTCCGAGGTATCTAAGGCGAGGAAGCGTATTCCTGCGTTGACCCACGACAAGAATTTCAGCGGCCCTTAAAATGAATCAGCAGACCGATAGCCTTGCAGTTGCCCTTTTCAGCGAAATTCTGACAGTGGATCAACTTGCTCGAAACAATGTTGCTAAAGCCCTGCCAAAGGGAATGGAGCTGTCGCATTTTTCGGTCCTAAATCATCTGGCGCGCGCTCAGGACGAAAAGACGCCTGCGCAGCTTGCGCAAATTTTCCATCTGACACGCGGCGCAATGACAAACACACTGCGTAAACTTGAGGCATCCGGTTACGTTCATATCCGACCTGATTGGGATGATGCACGGCGCAAGATGGTAACAATCAGCCCGTCAGGTCGATCTGCACGCGACGCAGCATTGGTGGCCATCGCGCCGATAATTGCGAGGGCAGTCGACAAGGTTGGCTACGACAAGGTCCGTGCTGTATTGCCCATCATGCGCGAATTGCGCGTAAATCTAAGCGAAGAAGACTGATGCTTCTATAGCTTTCTATATGCCGCGAGTTAGTCGCAGCTGATACCGATACGGGCTGATATTAACGGTCTATGAGGTTTGATTGCGCTGAAACGATTTATGGTGTGGTGCGTTAAGGCTTCTGAGGTTTCAGCGCGGCAGTGACATAATTTACCGACAAATCAGTCGCAGAAATAGACCAGGTGAATTGCAAGAAATTGAACTTGAAACCCTTGCGGTCCACGGGATTGAGTCCTGCTTTTGTCATCAGGTCAAACAGCTCTTCGGGAGTGACGAACTTGTTCCACTCATGAGTGCCCTTGGGCAACCAGCGCATGACGTATTCTGCGCCAACAATCGCCATAGCAAAGCTTTTAGGGTTCCGGTTGATGGTTGAACAGATGTGTAACCCGCCCGGTTTCAAGAGGTCGTGACAGGCTGTCAGATAAGACAGCGGGTCTGCAACGTGTTCCACGACCTCCATATTAAGAACAACATCGAACTGTTCACCGGCTGCGGCCATCGCTTCGGCGGTAGTGAACCGATAATCAATATCCAACCCAGATTGTTCGGCGTGGACCATCGCAACTGGAATGTTGCGTTCTGCCGCGTCCGCTCCGACAACAGTTGCTCCAAGGCGCGCCATTGGTTCACAAAGCAACCCTCCTCCGCAGCCAATATCTAGAATACGAAGTCCAGCAAATGGCGCCTCATTGCGCAGGTCACGATCAAACTCGGACGCGATTTGACCAGTGATGTAATCCAGCCGCGTAGGATTCAGCATATGAAGGGGTTTGAATTTTCCTTCCAGATCCCACCATTCGGCGGCCATCGCTTCGAATTTCGCAATCTCCGCGGGATCGACGGTTGTTTGGGTGGTTTGCATGTTGTCTCCGAAATAGTCTGGTGCCGTGGTGGGCAATGCCCTTAACGCGCTATATAGGTCGGATATGGATAAGGTCTCAGGACAAAAACGCGCGGGGGGTTTGAACCTGTACCCACCCATCGACCCTTTCGATCAGCGAATGCTGGACGTTGGTGATGGACACCACGTGTATGTGGAACAATGCGGTAATCCGCAAGGCATCCCTGTTGTCGTTTTGCACGGCGGCCCTGGGGGCGGATGCAGCCCAATGATGCGTCGTTATTTTGATTCGTCGATTTATCGCGTCATTTTATTTGATCAACGCGGTTGCGGACGTTCGCGGCCCCATGCGTCCGTGCAAAATAATACAACTTGGCATCTGGTCGCTGATATCGAATTGATCCGCGCGCAACTGGGTATCGATTCATGGGTGGTTTTTGGCGGCAGCTGGGGCGCAACGCTTGCTTTGATATATGCGCAAGCCCACCCGTCGGTTGTCTCTCATCTCGTTTTGCGGGGCGTCTTTTTAGGCACTCAACGTGAACTTGATTGGTTTTATGGGGGCGGCGCAGGCGCATTTTGGCCCGATCTTTGGGGGCAATTCGCCGGATTGATCCCCGAAGATGAACGCGAAGACATGATCGCAGCCTATAATCGCCGCTTGTTTTCTGGCGATGCGATGCTGGAAACACGGTACGCCCGCGCGTGGGCGGCGTGGGAAAATGCACTTGCGTCAATCGATAGTGATGGCGCAAGCGGGTCCGGCCCTGCAGAATACGCGCGAGCCTTTGCGCGTTTGGAAAATCATTACTTTAGCCACGGATGTTTCTTGTCAGTGGATCAACAGATCTTGGAAAACATGGACAACATTGCACATATTCCGGGTGTGATTGTTCAGGGCCGGTTTGATATGATTTGCCCGCCGGTGTCGGCGCACAAACTATCCGCTTTGTGGCCGGCAAGCCGTCTTGTAATGGTTGGGAAAGCAGGTCATGCGCTTTCGGAACCAGGTATTTCAGGTGAGTTGATCCGTACGATGGATTCAATCGGAGTCTCAAAAATGAACGAAAATAATAGGTTGTAAGCTGCGATAGACGCGTTAACCTATCCTCAGCTACGAGGGGAACAAACGCTTGTCATCCATCTTGAAGATCATTCTTCAACGCCTTGGCCTAGGTCTTGTTACCTTGTTGGTCGTGTCCATCGTAATTTTTGTTGCAGTGAATTTGTTGCCTGGCGACTTTGCTGAGGCAATTCTTGGGCAAGGAGCGACGCCTGAATCAGTCGCAGCGATACGCCGTGATCTTGGGCTAGATCAGCCTTTGTTGATCAGGTATTTCGACTGGTTGAAGGGGATGCTGACACTTGATCTGGGTACAAGTTTTGCGCAGCTGAATTTTGCGAATTTTGGTGGGGCCGGAACGACAACAATCGCAGAGCAAATCGCACCACGACTGAGCAACACTCTTTTCTTGGCCAGTGTCACTGCGATAATTGCGGTTCCTTTGGCTGTTACGCTGGGTATTCTTGCGGCGCTCTATCGTAACACCGCGTTCGACAAAGCAGCGAACATGTTCACGCTCAGTTCAATTTCGTCACCAGAGTTCTTTATGGCTTATGTGCTGATCCTTTTTTTGGCGGTTTTGAACCCAGTGTTTCCAAGTCTTTCGAACATTTTCGATGGGATGCCCTTTGGTGAACGGCTCGAAAAATCGATGTTGCCTGCGCTGACGCTGACGCTTGTTGTAACGGCGCATATGATGCGGATGACACGGGCAGCAATTATTAACCTGTTGGCATCGCCCTACATTGAAATGGCGCGGCTAAAGGGGTTGTCGCCCATGCGCGTCATCGTCAAACACGCGCTGCCCAATGCGCTGGCGCCGATTATCAATGTCATCGCGTTGAACCTTGCATACCTCATCACTGGCGTGGTCGTGGTCGAGGTTGTGTTCGTCTATCCCGGTATCGGCCAGCTGTTTGTTGACAGCGTTAAAATCCGAGACATCCCCGTCGTTCAGGCCTGCTGTTTGATCTTCGCTGCGGCCTATATTTTGCTGAACTTGACAGCGGATATTTTGTCCATCCTGTCCAATCCACGTCTGAGGCACCCGAAATGAGCGGTCTACTGTGGTTTCTGATCGTCATTATCGTTTTGACTGCAGGTGCTTTTGTGTTCCGCAAGGCCGGACAGATGGTGACAAACAACGCGCCAACATTCCGCGACATGAGTTATGGCGCGGCCTTCGGTTATGTTCTTGGCGGCGCGTTGTTGGTCTGGGCGCTCTATTATTATTTTCAGCCTAAGGTTCTTGAAACCGGCGTCCCGAATGCGGGCGTTGTCTTCTTTAGGTGGGCGATTCATGGTTTTGTCATTGCTGCGATTGCTGCGTTCTCGTTCCGTATTTTAGGCCGCCATGTCGGTACGGCTGGAACCAAAAAGTTGTTTCGGTCAATGCCGCTAACAGCGGCCTTTGGAATTCTTGTCATCTTCATCTACGCCATTGTCGCGGTTTTTGCTGGCGCGATCGCACCTTACGGGCAGTCTGAAATTTTTAGCGCGGCGAATGTAGTTGCCGGTGGTAATCCTGCGATTGGTGGCAATCCTGACTTCCCACTTGGAACGGACCAAATTGGCCGCGATATCCTGAGCCGTCTGATCTATGGCGCGCAGAACACCGTCGGAATCGCGTTTGTCACGACTTTGCTCGCGTTCTTTATCGGCGGTTCTTTGGGCTTTCTGGCCGCGACACTGCAGGGCTGGTTGGATCAGCTATTGTCCCGTGGCGTTGACGTTTTGATGGCAATCCCATCGCTGATCTTCGCGCTTTTGCTTATGACAATTGCAAGCGCTTGGGCCTCTGGCCTTGATCCGGTGAACCTGTATTTCTTCTCAATTGCGCCACTGACTTTCTTTATGGTTCTCATCATTGCTGTCATTGATAGCACCCGTGTTTTTCGTCTGGCCCGCGCCGTCGGTTTGAATATTGTTGTGATGGATTATATCGAAGCAGCGAAGCTGCGTGGCGAAGGTTTGGGCTACTTGGTCTTCAAGGAAATTCTGCCGAATGCGATGGCACCGTTGCTCGCTGAATTTGGTTTGCGGTTCTGCTTTGTGTTCCTCACGATTGCATCGTTGTCGTTCCTCGGTGTGGGTATTCAGCCACCATTGGCAGATTGGGGTACGATGGTACGTGACCTTGCGCCATTCATTAACTTTGCTGCGTTCGCCCCAGAAGCCGCATCTGCGCCATTGTTGGCTGCGGGCGCCATCGCACTGCTGACGGTAGCGGTAAACTTTGTAGTCGATTGGATGCTGCATAAATCGTCGGGGTTGAAGGAATGAGCAATCTTCTCACCATCAAAGGCCTTCGCATTGAAGGACGGTCCGACGAGACGTGGAACCCAATCATCAACGGAGTCGATCTGGATCTGAAAAAAGGCGAGGTTCTGGGGCTGATCGGCGAATCCGGCGCAGGAAAATCTACAATCGGTTTGGCCTGTATGGGATACACGCGCGACGGTGTGCGCATTTCTGAAGGGTCCGTTGAATTCGACGGTATTGATTTGGTGAACGCATCTGCCGCTGTGAAACGTGGCCTTTTGGGAAAACGTATTGCTTACGTTGCGCAGTCTGCTGCGGCATCATTTAACCCAGCTCATAAACTGATGGATCAGCACACTGAAGGCCCCGTTCAGCATGGTGTTGATAATCGCGCAACAAGCGCGGACGATGGCATTGAACTGTACCGAAAACTGCGGTTACCCAACCCTGACCAGATTGGATTTCGCTACCCACACCAAGTGTCTGGTGGCCAGTTGCAGCGCGCAATGACGGCGATGGCAATGTCGTGCCGTCCTGATTTGATTATTTTCGACGAACCGACAACAGCGTTGGACGTGACAACACAAATCGAAGTTCTGGCCTCGATCCGAGAGATTGTTGAGGAGTTTGATACTGCCGCGATTTACATCACTCATGACCTTGCTGTTGTGGCGCAGATGGCTGACAAAATTAAGGTGCTTCTGCGCGGAGATGAAGTTGAAGAAGCCGATACACGTACAATGCTATCGGCGCCCAAAGAAGACTATACAAAATCGCTATGGGCGGTTCGAGCATTCGAACGTCCTGCCAAACCAGCAATTGAAACGGGCGCGGTTCCGGTTGTTTCGGTCCGCGGAATTACGGCAGCTTATGGAACAACGGATGTTTTGCATGACGTGAGTTTTGATATTCACGCGGGCCGCACAGTTGCGGTTGTTGGTGAATCAGGTTCGGGAAAATCGACTGCCGCAAGGTGCATCACCGGGTTATTGCCACCCCGTATGGGCGAAATCGCATTTGACGGCGTGGCGCTGCCCGCCAACTACAAGAAACGTACGAAGGACCAGCTCCGCCAAGCGCAGATGATCTATCAGATGGCAGATACGGCGTTGAACCCTCGTAAGACCATCGGCCAGATCATCGGCCGTCCGGTTGAATTTTATGGTGGCCTAAAAGGTGCGAAGCGTCGCGCCCGTGTGGATGAATTGTTGGATCAAATTGAACTTGATCCCGCCACATATCGTGACCGCCTGCCGTCAGAACTTTCAGGTGGTCAGAAGCAACGGATCGGGATCGCGCGTGCGCTGGCGGCAGAACCGAAATTCATTATCTGTGACGAAGTTACTTCGGCGCTTGATCAACTTGTTGCAGAAGGCATTCTGCGCCTGTTGGCAGATTTACAGGATAAGCTAGGCTTGTCTTACATGTTCATCACTCACGATCTTGCGACGGTAAAAGCCATCGCAGACGAGGTCGTGGTTATGAAGGATGGCAAGGTGGTGGAGCAGGGCCCAAAGCTCGACATGTTCACACCGCCTCATCATGCTTACACTGATTTGTTGCTGAGTTCGGTTCCTGAAATGGACCCGGATTGGCTTACGAATCTTCTTCAGGAGCGGGGCGTTGATAACATTGGCGATGCCGCGGTTGATAAGATGTAGGCGAATCGGCGTAGACTAACGTCAGAAACAAAGAAAAAACTCAGGGAGACTATCAATATGTATGGAATTAGCAGACGTGGATTGCTTCAATCCGGTGTTGCAGCAGGTGTTTTGGCCGCTTCTGGCCTGCCACTTCGTGCGCAAACACGCGGCGGTAAACTGACGGCTGGTCTTGGTGGTGCAAACACCTCTGACAGCTGGGATGGCCGAACACACTCCGACATCTTCATGATCGCTGCCGCGCACGGGTGTGTGTTTGACTGTTTGACCGAAGTTGCGGCCGATGGTTCGCTTGTTGGTGAATTGGCCGAAAGCTGGGAAGCAACGGCCGATGCGAAAACTTGGACGTTTAATTTGCGTCAGGGCGTAACGTTCCATAACGGCAAACCATTCGGTGCGGATGACGTTATTGAATCTTTGATGATGCACGTTGGCGAAGAATCCAAATCGGCGGCGAAGCCGATCGTCGAAGCCATTAGCGAAATGAACAAAATCACGGATCACCAGATCCAGTTCGTTCTTGCGTCCGGCAACGCAGACTTCCCATATCTGATGTCTGATTATCACATCCTGATGTTCCCAGCGGGTCAGATCGAAGAGGCCATCGCGCAAGGGATCGGTACGGGTCTGTATCAAGTGACATCATTTGACCCGGGCGTACGTATGACGGCCAGCCGTTACGCGGATCACTACAAGGGTGATTCAGCGGGCTTCTTTGATGAAGTTGAATACATCGCGATCAACGACAATACAGCGCGTATGAATGCTTTGATGACGGGTCAGGTTGATACGATCAACCGCATCGATTTCAAAACCGAAGCACTGCTCAAGGCGAACCCTGCGTTGCGCATTCAGGAAGTGACCGGCAACCAGCACTATACCTTCCCAATGCTCACTGACTCAGCGCCTTATGATAATGTGAACCTTCGCAAAGCGTTGAAGTACGGCATCAATCGTCAGGAAATGGTCGACAAGATTTTGCTGGGCCATGGTGCGGTTGGCAACGATACACCAATCGGGCCTGCAAACCAGTATATCAACACTGAAATGGAACAGTTGGCATACGATCCTGATAAAGCCGCGTTCTACATGCGCGAAGCAGGTCTTGATAGCATCGACATCAACCTGTCTGCCTCTAACGCGGCGTTCGAAGGTGCGGTTGACGCAGCGCAACTGTTCCAGGCCTCTGCGGCCAGTGCGGGCATCAACATCAATGTGGTTCAAGAACCATCTGATGGCTATTGGTCCAACGTTTGGGCGGTGAAACCGTTCTGTGCGTGTTACTGGTCCGGCCGTGCGACAGAAGATTGGATGTTCTCGACATCTTATGAAGCTGGGGTTCCTTGGAACGACAGCCAGTGGGACGAAAAAGACAGCGCACGTTTCCAAGAGCTGCTGCTGAGCGCTCGTGCTGAGCTGGACAGCGATACACGCCGTGCGCAGTACTTTGAGATGCAGGAAATCCTGCGTGACGAAGGCGGTGTTTTGGTGCCGATGTTCGCAAACTACGTTCAGGCTGTGAACAACCGTATCAGTTCACCTGACACGATCGGTAACCTCTGGCAGATGGACAACGC
>CAYOSK010000008.1:0-42371 GCA_964406585.1 uncultured Octadecabacter sp.
ACCCTAATCACGGGTGCGACGCGGGTTCAGCATACATGCGACATACCCACCCCCACCCGCGACGTCACCACGGATTGTGTTCATGATGATGATGAACCAGTCACGATTGGCGCACATGCCGTTACAGATACTGCATACAGGATAGGCCTACTTTCAATATCCGGTTCAAAGAGCCGCCTGATCCGAATTGGCATCCCTAGTCTAAACGAAAAAGGGCCCCACACCAAAGTGGAGCCCGCAAACCAGCTTTCGTGATCTTAGTTGAACGGCGACAAAAGTGCCGGATTGAGGACCAGATTGCGCACGCCATGAGCATGGTCTTCGTCAAAAATGTTGTCGGCATACCATGCCGCAACAGAGTTGATATCAACTTTGATCACCTCAGGGGGGACTGACCAGCTCACCTGAATAGGCGAGCCTGCTTCGTTGTAGCTCGGCCCAGTTGTTGAGCCGTCATAGGCAATCGGCGTGCCGGTGTCCGTTGGACGGTTTGGCGCCTGCCAGTAACCGTCGATCTGCTCAACAGCGGCGAGTTCAAAGAAGCTTTGCGCGGATGCATCATTTACCAACACCATAACTTGCGTCTCGACGCGCAACTGAGGGTTAATCAGATTATCGGACAAACAAGAGCCAAGCGTCGGGCCAGGTGTCACCTGCGCTGACGTGTGCACGAAATGCACTTCGATTGTCATGCCCGGCTCAAGCAAACCTTTATCACCAGTGCCAATTGGGGCATCCAACGGCGATAACTCAGCGTCTGTTAATTCGCCGTCATAACCAAACCCGGTGCCGTAGCCTTTGCCATCCCCGTTCCCAAGATAGGTAGTGAATTGACCGCCCTTGTGCTCGGCTCCTTCATGGAAATGAATGTTGCACAGGTTCATTTCGATATAGGATGGTGCATCGTTAAAGCTGCGCAGGTTTTCACCGACGTTTGAAGATAAATCGCGCGGTGCTTGTGGGCCAAACCCTTGGCCATCCGTGTTTGCAGCCAATGCCGCGCGATGCGCCGCAATCACCTCATCACCCACCTCACTGTGACCATCGGCGATGACACTGGTTGCTGTCATTGCCGCCAAAATACCAAATGTAGCTAGTCTTTTTTGAAGTAACAAAATCTAATCCCCACTATTTTCAAACCATCATGCGCCCTGTGATAAGCCGCGGTCAAGGCTGGCACATATCAAACCGTTTTGGTTAGGTTTGCAGGCGGCAACGGGCCTTCAAAACTGGCCATTCGCAAAACAAGAGGAAAAAAACGGATCCTGCCTTCGCGACGTCCCATCGCTGACATCCGATGGAAAATTGCGACCCTAGCCGTTCGCTGGCACCGTTGACGCGCCACCATGTTCTATCGCCCAAGTCGCATTGGTCTTGATCCCCCCCAGCGGGAAGAAATGCACCTGTTCGATGTTGCTATCAGGATTGGCTGCTTTGTGGGCTGCGAGATCTGTTAGCACCCCCGTGGGTTCGAACGGAAGCAGCAATTTCGTGACGTCTTTCGCCCGCTTTTGCAGGACCTTGAGAGACGGACCAACGCCGCATGCAATCGCAAATTTGATCATCGTCTGTAGCTTGGCGGGCCCCGCGATGCCGATGTGAATCGGAATGGTAATGCCTGCCGCCTTTAGGCTGTCCGCCCATTTAATGATTGGCCCAGCTTCGAACGCGAACTGTGTGGCCAATGCCATCTCGGCGTCTGTCGTTTCACTGAATTTTTGTTTCCAACGCAGCGCGTCATCCACGTTCGCTGTTCCGCCCTTGGGATCGATGTCTTTATTGCCTTCGGGGTGGCCTGCAACGTGCAAGCGTTTGAACCCGTCAAACGCACCGCTTTCCAGCAATTGCATAGAGCTTTCGAAATCGCCGTGCGGTGTGGTGACACCACCTGCAAGAAGCAGCGCCTGATCAACCCCTGCCTCGCCACGATACATCGACACCCAAGTGTCTAGCATGGCTTTGTCTTTGATGATGCGCGCCGGAAAATGGGGCATGACAGGATAACCATCCTCAGACAGTCGTTTGGCCGTACGCACCATGTCTTCTATGGGCGTGCCTTCGATATGGGCGATGTAGACCCGTGTCCCTTTGGGCAACAGCGCCTTGAAATCTTCGACTTTTTCCGCCGTGCGCGGCATAATCTCGATGGAATAGCCGTTCAAGAATGCCTCTAGCTCAGGGTTCACCCCACTTGGTTCTTCAGCCTTTTTTCGAAAATTCAAAAGTGCCATGATACCCTCCAGTATTCCGCTCACGCGCGGCCGTCGTTGTTGATCAGACCCATCAGGCGGTCTTTGTCGTATTCGGTTTCAAGGCGCTCGGCTTCGGCTGCAGCGACATCCGCATCTGCGCCATCTACAGCATAAGGCGCAGCCTTGCGCCAATCGGCGAGATAGTCGTCGGTTCCTGCGGCACCCGATTTCATCGCAGCACGATCAATCGCCTGTTCGAACCGTTCAGTGAGCTGAATTTTCACGCCCCGCCGCCCTTTGCCAACGATGACCTGCGCGGGGATGTCCCGCCAATACACTATGGTGACATTTGCCATGCGAATCTTTCGCCTTTCATTTCCTTGGCCACACCTAAGCACGACGCACGTTTCGACAACGCCTATTTTCGACATTGGGCGAGTCTTTGGCGACCCCGTGCAGATATCAAATTTCTCATAGTGGACGTGAGGACCATCACAGTGCTTGCGCATGGGGGCTTGCGTGCCTACCTTAGTGGTAACTCGAAATGGAGGGCGTTGCCATGACGCCCAAGCGTCCCAAAGGTGCGGGCGCGTTCCCAAAACCGGTAGAGCGCACCGCGCCAACACCGCCCGATCCGTCGGCGCTTTATGCGGCGTTGGATTTGGGCACCAACAGTTGCCGTATGCTGATTGCCCAACCCAAGGGCAGCCAGTTTCATGTGGTTGATAGCTTTTCCAAATCTGTCCAGCTGGGGCATGGTTTGGAACAGACTGGAAAACTGTCCCGCGCATCAATGGCGCGGACAATAAACGCCATGCGCGTTTGCCGCCAGAAACTACAACGCCACAACGTCACGAACATGCGCCTTGTCGCGACAGAGGCGTGCCGCCGTGCGCGCAATTCCAAACACTTTGTGCAGCAAGTCAAACGCGAAACGGGCCTGACGCTAGAGATTATTGAACCAGAAGAAGAAGCCCGCTTGGCCGTTATTTCATGCGCCCCGCTGGTCAGTACAAAGACCGAACAGCTTCTTGTTGTGGATATCGGCGGCGGGTCCACTGAATTGGTGTGGATTGATTTGTCTAACGTGCCCGCCCGCGAACGCCCCCGTGCGATCATGCGGCTTCATTCGGGATTTCGCCAGAACCCGGGGCCCTTTGCTGCCGCCAAGGTTGTGGATTGGATCTCTGTGCCGCTTGGCGTGGCCACATTGCGCGATCAGTTTGAAGACGTCGAAGATGACAGCGCACGCTTTGCGCTTATGTCTTGGTTCTTTGAAGAAAACCTTGAGGCGTTTGCCCCGTCCACGACCGAACAGTCCAAAGAGAACTTTCAGATTGTCGGAACCTCGGGCACGGTCACCACGGTTGCAGCCAGTCATTTGGGCTTAAGACGCTATGATCGCACCAAGGTTGATGGGTTGCGCATGACATCTGATCAGATCGATGCTGTCATTCATGGGTATCTTAAACTTGGGGAACCGGGGCGCCGCGCGGACCCGCGGATTGGCAAAGACCGCCAAGCGTTGATCATGTCGGGGGCGGCCATTTTGCAGACGCTAATGCGGCTTTGGCCGACCGATCAATTGTCTGTGGCGGATCGTGGATTGCGTGAAGGGCTCTTGTACCAACAGATGTCAGCGGACGGCGTGCTTGAAGACGCGCCCTATTAAAAATCTGCCTTTGGCGCCTTATCCGCCAGCGCCTTAAAGGCTTGCTGAATAACCATGCTATCGCCACCAATACCCAAAAATTGCACACCCTTTGAAATCTGAACTTCAAAATCGTTTTCATCAAAAACGATTGTTCCAGCCACCTTTCCGGCAGCTTTGGTACGGGCATAGACGTGATGAATGGCATCTAAGACGGGCTGCGCATCCATTTGCCCAACAAACCCCATATCTGCGCTTAAATCGGCGGGACCAACAAAGATGCCATCAACCCCCGGAGTGGCCGCAATCGCGTCGATATTGGCGACTGCCTGTGCGCTTTCTATTTGGACGAACAGGAAAATCTGATCATTAGCTGAACTCACATAGTCCACGATTTCACCATACCGCGATGCACGTGCCAAAACGGCACCCATGCCGCGTGACCCTTCGCCGGGGTAACGCACCGCTGCCGCAATTTCTTTGGCCTGTTCAGGTGTGTTGACCATTGGCACGACAATCGTTTGAACGCCCAAATCCAAGACCTGTTTCAACATCCAATCTTCGCCCATTGGCACGCGGATCGCTGGTTGCGCGGGTGTACCTGCCAAAGCCTGCAACTGTTCCCTAATCGTCCCGAGCGTATTGGGCCCATGTTCGGCATCAATCAAACACCAATCAAACCCTGCCTGCCCTGCTATTTCAGCAAGAGTGGCGTTGGCCTGCGCAAGCCAGAGACCACAACGGGTTTCTCCGTTGAGCATTGCCGCCTTAAGCGCATTTTCAGGTGCTGGCATTCGTGGCTCCTTATGTCAGGCGAGTGTGGCTGTAGAACACGCTGTTTACAAGCGCGCAAGGATCGCACGGGCCGCGCGCAGGCCGGGGGCATCGCCGCCTTGGCCCAACCGCTTCATCGTCGTTTTCAACGCCGTGATCTGGTCTTGGGGTGCGGCGAGTGTGGCCTTTAGAGCCGCGGAAATTGCCCCCGCTTCGCAATCCGCACCGATAAATTCCGGTACAACACGGGTTTCGCTGACTAGGTTTACCAATGTCACTGTGTCGGTCAGCAACATCCGACTGATGATTTGCCGGCTAATCCAGTTCATATCATAGGCAATCACCATCGGTGTGTCTGCGGCGGCCAATTCCAGTGAAACCGTCCCAGACGCTGCAAGCGCCACATCCGCAACCGCCATTGCCACCAATCGTTCCCGCGCGGCATCTTCTGGGGACAAGCCGTTTCCATCAACAATAACACCATGATGAGACGCCAACACAGGTTGAAAAACCTCAGCGACGCGGTCTCGCAGATGGGGCAGTGTTGGTATGATGATTTGCGTGTCTGTCGTCATCGCGTTTTCAATCGCGGCGCAAAACGTCCCGCTCAGGCGCTCAATCTCGGATCGGCGGGAACCGGGAAGAACCACAATCGTGCTGCTGGCGGCTGAAAGGTCAAATTTGGCAGCGAAGCTGTCCCGTTCGTCCTGCGCAACGCCGGCTTCGGCGGCGACAGGGTGCCCAACGAAATCGCATTCCATGCCTGCCGCCTGCATATAAGGTGGTTCAAATGGAAACAGCGCAAGCACATGATCGATATGTTGAGCCATCTTCGCGGCGCGCCCTGCCCGCCAGGCCCAAACTGTCGGTGCGACGTAATGCACCGTTCGAATATCAGATGCTGCCTTTACCAAACGCGCTACACGTAGGCAAAAATCGGGGCTGTCGATTGTGATCAACACATCTGGTTTCGCGGCTATCACTGCGTCTGCTGTTTGGCGAATCCGGCGTTTCAAATGCCGATACTTGGGCAGAATTTCCGCGATCCCCATGAGCGACAACTCGTCCATCGCAAAAAGGCTGGTTAGGCCCTGTGATTGCATTAATGGGCCACCGACACCGTCAAAAGAAACATCCGCAATCTCTGCGCGCAATCCCGACATCAGCGCCGCGCCAAGTTTATCGCCCGACGGCTCGCCTGCGATCACAAACACCTTCACGGATGCACCCATAAAAACATATCATGCGCATCGAGAATGGACACCACCTGCGCTAAGTCCAAAACCATGACACCTTCAACAGGGATCACAATGCCCGCCAATCCGGCCTCGGCGGCCTGCATGGCTGTGTCTGGTCCGATAACCGGAAGATCAACCAGTCGGCTTTGGTCGGGTTTGGGGGCTTTGTACAGAACTGCCCCTGCCCCGGGGGCAGCATCTGTGCGATCGTCGCCAGACAGCCAATCTGCCGTGTCTTCAATCGCATCGCCGAACATGCCCAACACATCGCTTAGCAGACCGCCCCCTTGTGACGGATCGCGCAATGGATCGCTAAAGTCATTCAGCATCGCGGCCGTCCCGCGGCTATCTTCACGTGCGATGACCTCCCCGCCGCGCAACAGCATCGCTTGCCCCAAATCGCGCTGCCCCATATCCAAAAGGGCCGTTTGTGCCTGATCCAAAACTGGGCCCAAAGGGGGGGGCATTGTTTTTGTGAGAACCCCAGATACTGGCAAAAGATCCGGGGCAAGTTGATGGGCGCCCAATACGTTTAGCCCGTATTCTTCGAACACGGAAATGATCACCCGCAATGTGCCGTCGTCACCTTTTGTCATTGCGTCCATCAAACGCGGCACCAAAGGCGCGGTCGCGCCGTCAATTGCGCTGGGATCAACCGCAGGACGCTGCACAGCACCCGCCATACAAACATGGGTTATATCCAGCTTTTTGAGCGTCTCCAAAAGTGTACCAAGAGTTTCAAGGCGAAACGGAACGCGCATAAAATCGCCGCTCACTTCTGACGGAAATCCGCGCATTTCACAGATCACTGGCGCGCGCCCCTCGGCTACCAGTCGGTTGACAACATGGGGCGGCAGTTGGCCCGTTCCTGCGATCAGCGCGATCTTCACGGGTTAACGCGGCGTTAAAAAATGGCGGTCTGTATCGGCGAGAACAAAATCAACCATCGCGGCAACATAATCGCTGTCGGTTTCTTCGCCCAAACGACGCGCGCGTTCCATGAACGACCCTTCGCCATCCTTAAGCGTTTGAAACGCCACACGCAGTGCCGTGATATCAGCCCGCGCAACGCCGCGTCGTTTCAACCCAACAAGGTTAAGCCCATCCAATTCCCCGCGTGGCCCCTGCACAAGCCCGTAAGGAATTACATCATTTGTCACCATCGAAAGCGCACCAATAATCGCGCCGCGCCCGATGCGGACGAATTGGTGGATCCCACAAAGCCCACCGATGATCACGTCGTCTTCGATGACACAATGTCCGGCAATCGCGGATTGATTAACAACAATGACACGGTCACCCACCGTTGCATCATGCGCCACATGACATCCGGCAAGGAAAAACCCATCATCACCTACCTTTGTAATGCCGCCACCACCGCGCGTTCCCGGATTCATCGTCACGTGTTCACGAATGCGATTGCGCGCGCCAATTTCCAGCCTTGCGGCTTCGCCTTTAAATTTCACGTCCTGCGGAATTTCTCCGATGCAGCAGAACGGAAATATGACCGTGTCGGCACCTATCGATGTATCACCTGTCACGACCACATGGGATTTGAGTTCGACGCGATCCCCCAAAACAACCTTTGGCCCAACGACACAGAACGGTCCGATGGACACATCAGCGCCAATTTGCGCGCCGTCTTCGATAATGGCCGACGGGTGTATCATCGCCCTACCCTTGCAAATCCATCATTGCGGTAAATTCCGCCTCGGCCGCCAATTCACCATCAACAGTTGCGACGCCTTTGAATTTCCAAACCTTGCCACCGGGTTTGCCGCGCGTGGTTTCCACCCGCATTTCCAACACGTCCCCGGGTACAACTTTACGTCGGAATTTACAGGCGTCGATGCCCATAAAGTAAATCAGCATGTCTTTGTCCATCAGCCCCATCGTGGCACCAACCATAACAGCAGATGTCTGCGCCATGGCTTCGATGATGGTCACGCCGGGCATAATTGGCGTTCCGGGAAAGTGACCCTGAAAATGGGGTTCGTTCATCGTAACGTTCTTAATACCCACCGCAGATGACGTCCCATCGATGTCGCGGACTTTGTCGACCAACAAGAACGGATAGCGGTGCGGAATAATCCGCTGAATCAATTGAATGTCGGCTGTGGTGATCGGGTCGGACATGTTGTTCTCCAATGGTGTTGAACGTGCCTAACAAGCCCGCGTTGGCGCGGCAAGATGCCTAAGGATCAGTTCCATCGTCAAGGGGGGCATTTGTCCCGTCACCAATCGTTGCGTCAATACGTTCCAACGCGGCATCCGTGATGTCGATACTTCCAAGTGACAAGAAGACAGACCTGCGATCCAATATCGCAAAGGCCTCTCGTTCCACCATGAGCTGACCCAGTATGGGCCGCGTTACATCAAGAAACTGCACCCGCGCATTGCTAAGCGTATCTTCGAGCGCGCGTTCCTTTGCATCTTGGGCCCGCCGAATACCTTGTGCTTTTTCATCAAATGCCGCCGCTTCTGTCCGAAAAACATCCGTGTCCATTTCAGCGCGCTGTTCGGCTAAGGCCAGTTCCTCGGCGCGCAATGCTTCTGCAATACGGCGGTTTTCTGTAGCCAATGCTGCGCGCCCGTCGTTGTAGTCTTGCGCGATGCGTTCACCAAATTGCGACTGCACGAACAAACGATCAATATCAACGGTCAAGACTGTCTGTGCCGTTCGTTGTTCGGGAACTTCGAACACAGGTTGTGACGTGTCTTGGGCAACGGCCGGACCCGCAAAAACACAAAACACCAAACTGGCCAGAAGCCTCAGCATCAGAATTCGGTCGAAATCGTCACATCAAACTGTTTGGTCCGATCGCCTGGCTGAACATCCAACGGTTCGGTCCAGTTGAAACGCAGTGGACCAATAGGCGTGTCCCAGAAGATCGAAACACCCGCAATCGTGCGCGGCGTAAAGTCATTGTACAGAACATTTGATGCGTTTGCGGCACTCCCGACGTCCCAGACAGATCCGTGGTCCAAGAACAAACCACCTGTAATGCCATATTCTTCGGGCAGCCCAATTGGAAATTCAGCCTCAAGACGGGCGACGGCAAATGCGTTACCGCCAAGTGCGTCGTCAGACGCAGCATCACGCGGCCCCACACCACCCGGTTCAAAGCCGCGCAATGTGTTGCTGGACAAGAAGAAACGATCCGTGATCCGGCTGTCGCCACTGTTAAAGCTAATCAATCCGCCTTCTAGCGTGGCGCGAAGCGTAACCTCTTCACTCAGAACGAGGGTCTGGGCGGACACTGCGGCTGTGGATTTAATGTAGTCCGCATTGTTCCCAAACGCGAATTCCTGACCAAACCGGAACAACACGCCCGCATTCGGGTTTAGACCCGTGCGGCGGGTATCATAGCTGTACCGATACCCCAGTGAATTGGTTGCAATCCCACCGGTCGCGACATCTGCCAAAATAAACGGTGATGGGTTCAAAGGATCTGTCGGGTTGTAGTTCGTCACATCCGTGAAATCATACGCATAGTAGACAGTTAGACGCCCATTTTCGCTAACAGGAAAACCCAGCCGCGGGCTGATCGAACCACGCGTTGTGTCATAAAGCGCGTTGAAGCTGTTGGTCGTTTCATACGACAAATCAATTCCGAACGTCAGATCACGGCCCAGCAAACGCGGTTCGGTGAAATTGAACGTGAACTGACGATTGTCTTCACCGCCCTGCAATGCGAACCGCAGCGCCTGCCCACGACCTAAGAAATTGCGCTGATTGAACCGCGTTGACAGGCTAAAACCGTTGTCCGAACTAAAGTTGCCGCCAAACGCCAAGGATCCTGTCGGTGCTTCGGCCACATCAACGTCAATGACCACCTGATCCGGGCTTGACCCTTCGCGGGCATCGACCTCAGCGCTGGAAAAGTAACCAAGGGCGCGAATGCGTGCGGCACTTTCGCGGATCTGACGTGGGTTGAAAGGATCGCCTTCTACAACGTCAAAGCGTGACCGAACCACCCGATCCAAGGTGGTGTTGTTTCCCTCGATATCGATGCGTTCCACGAAAATTCGTGGGCCACGTGTCATCGCGAATTCGACATCAAGCGTCAGCGTCCGGTCATTGCGGGTCACGCGCGGTTCGACACGTACGAAATTCAGACCCTCGCGCAGTGCCAGACGTTCAATGCGCGCGATATCTTGATCAATAAGCGCGGGTGAATACGTCACGCCAGTGCGCAGCCGCAGTGCGCGTTCATAAAACTCCGGATCCGCATCAGCCAGCTCTGATGACACCGACACGTTCCCGAATTCAAACTTTTGGCCTTCTTGAACGTTAAACGTGATCAAATAAGCGTCGCGTTCACGGGTCAGCGACACATCAACGTTCTGCACCTGAAAATCGACATAGCCGCGCGATTGATAGAAATCCGTTAAAACCTGCTGATCAAAGGCAACCCGATCTGCAATGAACGTATCGCGGGCAATCACGGCGCGCAACAAACCCGCCTGTTTAGTTTCCAGCACACGCCGCAGACGATTTTCACCAAAGGCGCGGTTGCCGACAAAACTGATCCGTTCAACTTCGGTCAATCCACCTTCAAAGATCTCAAAAACAAGATCGACCCGATTGTCCGATCGCTGGATGATGCGTGGTGCAACAGTTGCATTGATACGGCCCTGATCAGCATAGACCTGCGTGATCGCTGCGGTATCGGCTTCGGCCTGCGTCGGACTGTACACACGACGCGGTTGGCTGCGCACGACAGCCCCGAGTTCGGCATCGCGGATTCGGCTGTTTCCTTCGAAGGAAATGGAATTAATTGTCGGAAATTCAACAACCCGAATAACCAATGTATTGCCTTGCGGAACGACATCCACAGATTCGAACAATCCGGTCGCGCGAATGCGTTGCGCGGCATCATTCACGGCGCCTGCTGTGACGGCTTCACCGCGTCCAAACCCTAAATACGTCAGGATCGTTGCGGTTTCGATCCGCTGGTTGCCTTCAACCGTGACATTGGAGAAATTGAAATTCTGCGCGGCCGTCGGTGTGGCAAACGCCATCAATCCCGACACCAGCATAAGAGCAACACACGCCCCCGCCTGACTACGTCCAAAAATACGGATTACCGCGTGCAGCGCATTGTTCATTAAAATTCTCGTTTCGACATCCCAAGTGGGATTGGTCTACCCCCCCAAAGGACCCTTGTCAAAACGAACACGCGCGCCGCTTGGGTTCAATCCAAGGACGCGCTGATTATTGCCGGTATGGCCGCTTAGCGAATGGAGCCGACCCAGCCACCAAGGCCCAAAGCAAACGCAATGGTTCCAAGATAAATAATGCGATCCCAGTTCAGGTTCACCAAAAGGCTGACGCCGTTGTATCCTGCAGTAATTGTTTGCATTGCTTTGCCCTTTCGCGCTTACGCGGGTCAGCCAATGACAGGCAAATGTGGCAACTTCTGGGCAGGTCGATGGTAACTTACGGGCAGAACAACAGATCATTGCCAATCGCAAAAATCATTAATGTTCCAATCACAGCCAACCCAAGGGCCATAAAAATCCGCAATGCCCCATCGCTGGGCATCTTGCCTGTCACCGCCTCGTAGGCGTGAAATACCAAATGGCCCCCATCCAGAACAGGAATCGGGAACAGGTTCAACAATCCTACCGCTGTGGACAGGACAGCAATAAAGCTAATAAAGCTCAGCGCGCCTTGACTGGCCATGGAACCAGACGTTTCGGCGATGCCAACCGGCCCGCTGAGGTTGCAGGTGTTGATGTTGCCAATGATCATCTGTTTCAGCCCGTTCAATGACTGGCGGATAATGAACCAAACCTGCTGCACAGCAAGGCTTATTGCCTCACCGATTCCGACATCTGTCGTTGCCGGTTCAAAGAAAAGGCCGCCATTGCCAATGCCCAGTTTGGGTTCATCGCGCATAGATCCATCTGCTTGCGGGATCGCAACCAAACGCGGCGTCAGCGTCTCAAAAAAGGTTTCTCCATCGCGCCACACCTCAAGCTCGATCGGGGTCGCGCCGCTGGCATTGACCGTGTCGATCATGTCCCCAAACTGATAGATTGGCGCGCCGTTCATCGCGACAACCACGTCCCCAATCCTAAGGCCAGCATCATCCGCAGCAGAGCGCGGTGTGATCGATTGCACCAACGAAGGTTGTGGCTGCGGGCCCAGAACGATCATACGTTCGCCCGCTCTTTCGATTTCATATTCGACGGCTGATTTGGATTCCACATCCGCAATCGCCGCAAAAAATCCGTCTGGATAGTTCAACGCGCGACCCTCAACGCGCAAAACCCGATCGCCTGGTTCCAGTTCCTGCGCAAATGTCGCTGGAAAGGCCGGGACATCAGACACCGTCAGCGGCGTGATGGGTTGGCCTTGGAACAACAAGACCCCGGCGAAGACGAAAAAGGACAAGATGAAATTGAAAATTGGGCCCGCTGCAACGGTGGCCGATCTGGCCCACAACGGCGCGCCCAACATTGTGTCGCGTGCATAGATGGGTTCTGCCGCGGTTGACGTATCTTCTGGCACAGGCATTGACGCTGCATTGCTGTCACCTTTGAATTTGACATAGCCGCCAAACGGCAACGCTGCGATTTGCCAAACGGTGCCGTGTTTGTCCGTGCGCGCCCAGATAACTTTGCCAAAGCCAATCGAAAACACATCCGCATGGATGCCCGACCAGCGCCCAACGATGTAGTGGCCATATTCGTGAATCGCCACGATCACCGACAACGCGATGATGAAAAACACGAGCGTAAAGGCCAAATTGCCAAAAGACGGGATCAACGACGTCAAGAAATCCAAAGGCTTAGCCCCTTGTGTTGGTCATGTATTCAGACGTCAGCACACGTGCCGCTGCATCTGCCTGTGTCACGCTATCTAATGTGATCGTGGCATTTTGCAGCCCCTCGCGGGACAACATAACGTCAACCACGCTGTCAACGGCTCGCGCTATATCCGTAAAGCCGCACCTGCCCGCGATGAAATGATCCAGCGCTTGTTCTTTGGCTGCATTAAACACAGCGCCTGTCAGACCGCCAGCCTCCATCACCTTTTGGGCGATCGCAAGCGCGGGATAACGCCCAAGGTCGGGGGCGCGAAAATTGAACTGGCCAATCTGCGCCAGATCAAGCCGATGCACCGGCAGTTCACGCCGTTCCGGCCAATGCAGGGCAAACCCGATGGCATGGCGCATGTCAGGTGGTCCAACGTGCGCCATCAACGCGCCGTCGTTAAACCCGACAAGCGCGTGGATCAGACTTTCGGGATGAATGATTGTTTCGATCTGATCAGGCCGAACACCAAAGAATTCCTTGGTTTCAATAAGTTCCATGGCTTTGTTAAACATAGACGCGGAATCAATTGTAATGCGCTGGCCCATGTCCCAATTGGGATGGCTTGAGGCCTCGGCGACAGTAACAGTTTCAAGCGCAGACAACGGGTGATCGCGAAACGCGCCACCGCTTGCAGTTATGATGATCCGTTCAACGGTCTGGATGTCTTCGCCGATCAGCCCCTGAAACACAGCCGAATGTTCACTGTCCACGGGGAGAACGGTGGCCCCATGTCGTTTGGCTTCGCCAAGGAGCAGCTGCCCAGCCGTCACTAAGGATTCCTTGTTGGCGAGCGCCAATATGGCACCGTTTTTCAGTGCCTCAAGCCCAGGAGGCAACCCAGCCGCCCCGACAATTGCTGACATGACCCAATCTGTTGGGCGCGCAGCCGCATCAATCAAGGCCGCCTCGCCTGCGGCCGCTTCAATCCCTGTTCCGGCCAATCCATCGCGCAAATCCGCCAATCGCCCCTCATCGGACGTCACAGCGACCTCTGCACGCAGTGCTTTGGCATCCGCAACAAGCTGGTCGATATTCTGGGAACCCGTCAGCGCCACGACATCATATTCGTCCGGCGCGCGGCGGATCAGATCAATCGTATTCTGCCCGATTGAACCCGTCGCTCCAAAAATCGAAACACGCCGCATTGTCGCCCCTAAACCGTGACCGGCGCGACAGCCGACAAAACCAACAGAAAGACAACCGCACCACTGATTGCATCAAACCTGTCCAAAACGCCCCCATGCCCTGGGATCAGGTTCGAACTGTCCTTCACGCCTGTCCGACGCTTCAGCAGGCTTTCAACGATATCGCCAAGTTGCCCCGCAAAAGCCGTGAGCACCGACACTAAAATCAAGGCAGCTGGCGCATCATTCCAGATCACAAAGCACAGCCCGACAACCGCGGCACCTGCCCAGCCCGCCACTGTACCTGACCATGTTTTCTTAGGACTGACAGAGGGCCAAAACTTGGGCCCGCCGAAAGTTCGCCCCGCGAAATACCCCATCACGTCCGAAGCGATCACAACCAAGATTAACCAGACAATAAAGGCAAAGCCTTGATCGGCTCGAAACATCACCAAACCGTATCCGACCCAAAACACCGCCAGTAAAACCGCACCGCCAAGAAGCTTTTCGCGTTTCAGGCTAAAAGCAAAGCCCGAGCTGATCAAAACCGAGGACGCAATCGTCAACCATGACAAAGTCCCAAGCTGGAAGGTCGCCAAATACACAACGCAGCCAAAGGCAATCGGCAACAACATCCGCGCGCGGGTCGGCTGCATGTCACAAATCTCGAAAATCTCCCATGCCATCAGGCCAACGACGATCAGGACCAAAACATGAAAAACAGGGTTCCCAAACCAGATCGCGACAGCGCCAACCGCCGTCATCACCCCTGCAGACGCAACACGCGGTCCAAGATCAGACCAGTTCGCCATGTCAGACCTTTACCGCGCCAAACCGGCGATCCCGGGTCTTGAAACTGCTGAGTACTGTCGCAAACTCATCCGCGGTAAAGTCCGGCCAAAGTGTGTCGATGAATTCATATTCAGCGTAAGCAGATTGCCACAAAAGAAAATTCGAAATACGCGCTTCGCCACTGGTGCGGATGACCAGATCGGGGTCAGGCAGAAAACATGTGTCCAAATATTTCGGCAGCGTTTCGTCGGTGACGTCTTTGGGGTCAAGCGATCCGTGCGCCACATCATACGCCAAACGTTTGGTGGCACGTGCAACTTCGTCACGCCCACCGTAATTCAGCGCAACCGTTAGATGCACTTTGGTATTATCCGCGGTCAGCAGTTCAAGTTCATCCATCAGGCGGGTCAGTTTGTCATCCAACCGGACGCGATCACCGATGAATCGCACACGGACCCCTTCTGCCAGTAGTGCGCGTGCTTCGCGGGCAATGTAGCGCCGAAAAAGGCTCATTAAGCCGGCAACTTCGGCTTGCGTACGTTTCCAATTTTCGGTGGAAAACGCAAAAATTGTCAGATACTTAACACCTTCATCCGGGCAAGCCCGAACAATTTCGCGAACGCGCTGCGCACCGGCATGATGCCCAAACAGACGCGGACGCCCCCGCGTCTGCGCCCATCGCCCGTTACCATCCATAATAATCGCGACATGGTTTGGCGCTGTTTTTGTCTTATCGGCCATATGTGTGGCCCCCGCTATACTCAATCGCATTTATTTTAATGACAGATCAAACCTGCATGATCTCTGCCTGCTTTGTTTCAAGCTGCTCGTCGATCTTTTTGATGTAACTGTCGGTCAGGTCCTGAACCTCGTCTTCCCACAACTTCTGATCATCTTCAGACATGCCGTCATTCTTGGCCTTCTTGATCTGATCCATACCATCACGACGAACGTTGCGCACAGAAACACGACCGTTTTCGGCATAACTGCCCGCTACTTTGGTCAATTCACGGCGGCGTTCTTCGTTCAATTCAGGAATGGGCAACATGATAATTGTGCCGTTTAGCTGCGGATTGATCCCCAGCCCACTTTCGCGGATGGCCTTTTCAACTTTGCCAACCAGGCCCTTGTCCCACACATTCACAGTGACCATGCGCGGTTCAGGAACATTCACCGTTCCGACCTGATTGATCGGTGTGGGGGATCCGTATGCATCCACCATCACAGGTTCCAACATGGACGCTGACGCGCGTCCTGTGCGCAATGACGCGAATTCGGTTCGCAGATTGGCGATCGCGCCATCCATACGGCGGGTCAAATCATCGGTATCTAAGATAAAATCGTCTGACATAGTGCTGCTCTTCTCGACTTGTTTGGACTGATATACCTTTAACGCGCGGGGTTTGTATAGAAGGCGTGTTGAGATCGCATGCAGTTCTTGTGCAAGTGGGACCCTTTGGGCAAATTTTCGCGCCCTGCGAACGGGGCCCGATTTCGTTCTTACACGTGTGAGATTTTAGTCTTTCACCGTGGTCGAAATCCCCGTTCCGTCCAAGATTCCCTTAAACCCGCCTTTGTCATCAAGACTGAACACAACAATCGGCAGGCTGTTTTCACGCGCCAAGGCAATTGCGCTTGCGTCCATGACGCCAAGATGCTGCGCCAAAACTTCGTCATAGGTGATCGTGTTATACCGTTTCGCATCGGAATGTTTTGCAGGGTCCTTGTCATAGACACCATCAACCTTTGTTCCCTTAAAGATTGCTTCGCAGGCCATTTCTGATGCGCGCAATGTTGCCGCGGTATCGGTGGTGAAATACGGGTTGCCTGTTCCCGCCGCAAAGATACAAATGCGTTTCTTTTCAAGGTGTCGTACGGCGCGGCGGCGAATGTAGGGTTCAGCCACTTCGTTCATTGTGATGGCTGAAATGACACGTGTATGAATATCCAACCCTTCGAGCGCGCTTTGCATCGCCAAAGCATTCATAACAGTGGCGAGCATCCCCATATAATCGGCGGTCGTCCGCTCCATACCTTGCGCTGAACCTTGCAGCCCACGGAAGATGTTTCCACCACCAATGACCATGCAAATTTCGACACCCATGTCATGGACGCTTTGGACTTCACGGGCGATACGTTCAACTGTCGGGGGGTGAAGGCCAAATCCCTGATCGCCCATTAAGGCCTCACCAGAAATCTTTAACATGACCCTCTTGTACGCGACATTTTCCGTATCCGACATGAGGTGCCCCCTATTGCTTTGCCTTTGTTGCAAAATGTCGCAAAAGGGGCGCGGGCGCAATGGGACTTCGGCATGATTGACCTTGATAAAATCGATCCAAAAAAACCTGTTCTGATATACGGGCCAACGGCCAGCGGGAAATCTGGATTGGCATTAGAGATAGCGTTGCAGCAAGGCGGCGTGATCGTGAACGGCGATGCGTTACAGATCTATCAGGGCTGGCCAATTCTGACAGCGCAGCCCCCGGCCGCCGATTTGGCACAAGTCGATCATCACCTTTACGGGCATCTGGCGTTCGACGCACCATATTCCGTTGGGGACTGGTTGCGCGCTGTTGCGCCCTTTCTTGACGCACATACACAGGGTGGCCCCCGCCCGATTATCGTTGGTGGAACAGGATTGTACTTTACTGCGCTTACAGAAGGATTGGCAGATATCCCCCCAACCCCGCCAAGCGTGCGTGCGCAGGCTGACGCCACTACCCTGCCTGATCTGATTGCAGACATTGATCCTGAAACCGCCACAGAGATTGATTTGAACAACCGCGCCCGCGTGCAGCGCGCGTGGGAAGTTCAGCGCGCAACCGGGCGCAGCATTAGGGACTGGCAATTGGAAACACCTCCACCGATGGTGCCGCTTACCTCTTGCGAACCACTCGCTGTATCGCCGAACGTTGATTGGCTCAATCAGCGGATTGAAACCCGTTTCGATGTGATGATGGCACAAGGTGCAGCCGAAGAAGCCGCTGCAATGGCCCCCTTCTGGGACCCAAGCGCCCCATCATCCAAGGCCATCGGAGCGCGTGAAATGATCGAATTGCTCTCAGGGACACGCAGTGCCGATTCGGCGCGCGAGGAGATAATCATCGCCACACGGCAATACGCGAAACGACAGCGCACTTGGTTACGTTCCCGCATGAAGCGGTGGCAGAAGGTCCTGCTACCAGATGTGGGCGACCCGAAAAATTCCACATAATTGCCGTTGATTTGCGCAGAACTTGTGTCAAAAATTGTCGAAATCGAACATTTGATCCGAAAGCCTGCCACTATGATGACAGACCCCTTTAACCGTCTCGCCCTGTCTCCTATCGGTCAAAATGCGACCCACGGTCGTTGGCGCACAGAGGCGATGCGCAGTCATAGTTCGCCGCGGCTAATCTTTGTTGCGCGGGGTCAAGGTCGCATCACGATAGCCGGTTTGACAAGTGGATTTGGTGCAAACAACCTTATCTACATCCCGGCGGGCACGATGTATGGTTTTGAAGTTGGCCCAACAGTGTTTGGACAGATGCTGACGATACCGCAGGCCATGGATATGGAATGGCCAACCCAACCTGTCCATCTGCGCTTGCGCGATGTGGTCGCCCAAAAAGAGCTTTCAGCGCACTTGGACGCACTCGAACGGGAACTGAAATCAGAAGAAGCCGGCCATCAGCGTGCGGCGCATTACCAACTTGGCCTTCTCTCGATCTATTTTGAACGCCAAATGGACCAACGCAGCAGCGAAACCAGCGATGCCCGATCAGAAACTGCCGCCGCACGTTTGGTCGCGGCCTATACTGATCTGATTGAACGGGATTTCCGAAACCATATGGGTGTCGCGGATTATGCGGCAAAGCTGGGTGTAACACCCACCCACCTCGCACGGTGTTGCCGCCAAACCAGTGGCAAATCGGCGCTTCAATTGCTGAACGATCGCGTCTTGTTCGAAGCACGTCTAATGTTGCGAGATACGACCGATCCCGTGCAGGACATCGCTAAAAAGCTTGGCTTTGGGTCCGCGGCCTATTTCACACGCGCGTTCCAGTCCCAGACTGGTTTGACCCCTTCGAATTTCCGCAAAAAAGGGCCGCTGTCAGCGATCTGATGTCGGGTGTCGCCGCGATGCAGCATTTCCCTCTTTCCGGTTGAAGTCGTTTTCTGACCATGCAAACGTCGCAAACGTGATCGGAATTGCCGATTGCGACCGTTGACGGCTGGAAAAAAAACCTGCCCAATGCGGTTTCTTGTGAGGGGATGCACAATTCAGGACACACGAACCGGTGTGTTTGGTGGTCCACAAAAACCTCAACAAATATAAACGTGTCATCAGGGAGAACACGCATGACCAATAAAACACTCACCGGCGCACCGCTGCATTCCGCAGTGGACGTGTACGTGAAAGACGCGAAAGACGGCAAACTGAGCCGCCGCGAATTCATGACACGCACAACCGCGCTCGGCGTGACATCCGCCGCTGCTTACGGCCTTTTGGGTCTTGAGCAGCCAGCCGCAGCCGCAGGCCACGCCCAACAGGGCGGCACGATGCGTATGCAAATGGAAGTTCGCGCACTCAAAGATATCCGCGCAACGGACTGGACCCAAATGGCGTTCGTCTATGCAGGCTGGCTTGAGTACCTCGTTGAATATAATTCCGACGGCTCCTTTGAACCTGCCCTGCTGGAAAGCTGGGATGTAAATGCAGACGCCACAGTCTACACATTGAACGTTCGTCAAGGCGTCAAGTGGAATAATGGTGACGATTTCACAGCCGAAGACGTCGCACGCGTGTTCACTGACTGGTGTGACACTGCCGCTGAAGGTAACTCGATGGCTGGTCGTATGTCCGTCCTCGTTGACGCAGACACAGGCGTTGCCATCGAAGGCGCAATTGAGGTCACAGGGTCCCATCAGGTCACACTGAACCTGCCAAAATCCGACATCACACTGATTGCGGGCATGGCCGATTACCCTGCCGCCATCTACCACTCCAGCTTTGACGGCGAAAACCCGATCAATGATCAGGTCGGTACAGGGCCATACTTGTCCGAAAGCCACGAAGTTGGCGTAAGGTCCGTGCTGGTGCGCAACGAAGGCTTTGAATGGTGGGGCTACGCGGAAGGCCGCGGTGCTTACCTCGATCGTATCGAATACATCGATTATGGCACAGACCCATCCGCTTGGGTTGCAGCCGCAGCCGCTGACGAAGTTGACATGACGTACGAAACAGTCGGCGACTTTGTCGAAGTATTCGAAGGCATCGGCTTTGAGCGTTCCGAAATCGCATCTGCTGCGACCATCGTGATCCGTCCAAACCAAGCTGCCGAAGTTGACGGCATGCAGCCCTACGCGGACGTTCGTGTGCGGAAAGCGATTGCAATGGCGGTTGATCCTGCTGTCTGTCTTGAGCTTGGCTATGCCGACCAAGGTATCACAGCGCGCAACCATCACGTTGGCCCAATGCACCCTGAGTGGGCAGATGTTCCTGCGACACCTTACGATCCAGAGGGCGCTCTTGCGTTGCTGACGGAAGCTGGCATGGCCGACTTCGAGATGGAAATCAGCTCCATTGATGATGACTGGCGCAAGAACACAACTGACGCGGTTGCCGCGCAGTTGCGTGATGCGGGCTTTAACGTGAAGCGCACAATCATTCCGGGCTCTACGTTCTGGAACGACTGGACGAAGTATCCGTTCTCTTCGACCAACTGGAACCACCGCCCACTGGGGACACAGGTGCTTGGTCTGGCGTATCGTTCAGGTGAAGCATGGAACGAATTCGCGTTCGAGAACGCCGAATTTGATGCCCTGCTGGACGAAGCGAACGCACTGGCAGATGCCGATGCACGCCGCGAAGTGATGGCGAAAATCCAGCAGATCCTTACGGACGAAGCTGTGACGATCCAGCCATACTGGCGTACCGTGTACCGTCACGCCAAGCCGGGTTTTGTCGGCTGGGATATGCACATCGCGTATCTGCCACAGATCTATAAGATCGCCGTCGCAGCCTAAACCATTCGATCTAAGGCCGCCCCAACACTGGGGCGGCCTTTTTTGACGACCTACCAAAAGATCGCGCACCAATCGCGCGACGTAGCCAACAGGGGCTTTCATGGGACTGTTTATTCTACGCCGCCTTGGGGTGATGATCCTCACGGCGCTTTGCCTGACATTTATTGTGTTTTGGCTGACGAACCTTTTTCCGAATTTGGAAAAGCTCGCCAAGACACAAGGCAATTTTCGGATGTCAGACGAAGCTGTGGCCAGTTACCTTGGCAATCGCGGTTATACGCAGGCCCTTCCTGTCAAATACGGACAATGGCTGGGCGTGTTGCCGGGCTACGTCATAGAAGGAACCGATGGAGAGACCCGGGCCCGCTGCGCAACTGGTCGTGCCCCCACCGAAGACACGCCAACCTTTTGCGGAATCTTGCAAGGCGAATGGGGTCAATCAACCGTTTTCAAAGAACAAGTCGCCCAAATTGTCGGCACACGGCTTGGTCTAACTGGGAAGCTTATGTTCTGGGTCATGATGGTCATGGTGCCCGGTGCCCTAATAATCGGTGTTCTGGCCGGGATGCGCGAAGGGTCGCGCACAGATCGAAGCCTTTCAACCGTTTCAATCGTTTCGACCGCCACGCCGGAATACGTGTCAGGTGTGATCCTGATTGCCGTTTTCGCGACACCGCTGTTTGGAATGCAGTATTTCAAAGGCACCGCCACGTCGGCGATGGATGATGCCAATTTTAACAACTTCTTCTTACCCGTCATAACAATCGCGCTTTATGGCATGGGCTACATCGCCCGCATGACCCGAGCGTCCATGACCGAAGTGATGACAGCGCAATATGTGCGCACCGCCCGCCTAAAAGGGGTGTCTTTCCCAAACATTGTGATGAAACACGCGCTGCGCAACGCGTTGATTGCGCCGTTTACGGTGATCATGTTGCAATTCCCGTGGCTGTTGAACGGTGTGGTCATTGTTGAAACCCTGTTCAACTACAAGGGTTTTGGCTGGACGTTGGTGCAAGCCGCTTCAAACAACGATATCGAACTTTTGCTCGGTGTATCGGTGGTGTCGGTCTTCGTTGTCCTGTTTACGCAGCTGATCAGCGATATCGGCTACGTCTTCCTCAACCCACGCATTCGTATCTCTTAAGGAGCCCTGATCATGGAACCAATGACCTGGACTGGCGCCTTCGGAGGCACCCTCATTCCCGCACTTACGATCACAACCGCTGTGTTCGTCGCAGGTATCATTTTGCAACTCATCATGGGATTTTTCGCCGCAGAGGTGAAATTGCAATCCAATGCCGATGGCACATTAGAACGGCGCGGCGGGCTGCTTGGACGACTTGAACAGTATAATGGCTACCTGTTCCTGCTCATCGTGGTCCTTGTCGTGGCCCTTATCGTTTTGTCGTGGTTCATGCCCTACGGTCGTGCTGGCATCTTGGGCGAGATATCCAAACGCTTCTTGCCTGTCTGGATCGCATTGATCGCAACCTTCGTTGTGTCGATCGCGTTCAAGCGAAAACTGGGCCTTTACGGAAAACTGTTTGATTCCATGATCGGCATGATCGGCTTTGGGCTGGTCATGTTCTGGATCTACACGTCGATTTTTGTCGGCGCATTTGACATGATCGCGACCCATGATCCGCTGCAACAGATTTCCGGCATCAAGAACAAAACCCCCGGTTTCCCTGTGCCGGATGGACAAGACGCTGACTTCTTTCCGCACTATCTGCTGGGCGGGGATAACCTTGCACGCGATATCTTTAGCCGTGTTGTACACGGGTCCGTCATCGTGATGATCATTGCGCCGCTCGCGACGATCTTTGCCTTTATGGTTGGCATTACGCTGGGCCTGCCTGCGGGCTATTATGGCGGAAAGCTCGATACAGTCCTCAGCTTTTTGTCTAACCTGATCCTCGCGTTTCCGGTGATCTTGTTGTTTTACCTGCTGGTCACACCTGAAATTATCGCGACGGGCATGCCAAACTATATGGCAGCATTCTTGTTTATCTTCCCGCTGGTGTTCTTCGGCGTGTTGATCAATTCGCGCTACAAAACCCAAGGCAGCAAAAATACGCTTTACCTCGCCCTTGTGTTGGTCCCGCTGACGTTTCTTTATCTGAATGTCATCAGCGAGGCTGACAGCCCGCTGCATGTCTGGCCTGCCGCGCTGGATTTTGTGACAATTCCGTCAGGAATTTTGGTTGTGTTTGTGTCGGTCGTCTTCGTCAACTCACCGACCGTCTACCGGATCGTGCGTGGCCTCGCCTTGGACATCAAAACCCGCGACTATGTTGCAGCAGCACAAACGCGCGGCGAAGGCACATGGTACATCATGCTGTGGGAAATCCTGCCCAACGCGCGTGGGCCGCTTATCGTCGATTTCTGTTTGCGCATTGGCTACACGACCATCCTGCTCGGTACATTGGGCTTCTTTGGCTTGGGCCTTCCGCCCGAAAGCCCCGATTGGGGCAGCACGATCAATGAAGGCCGTAAGCTTTTGCTGATCTATGTGCACCCTGCCCTGCCCCCGGCGATTGCTTTGCTGTCACTTGTGTTGGGACTGAACCTGCTGGCCGATGGCCTGCGTGAAGAAAGCCTGAAGGACTAAGAGGCCCTTTTCCATTCCTGCGGTTCGTCATTGCACTGATGAACCCTAGGAATGGGAAAACACCACCCGGAGAAAAAATAATGACCACTGAAACCTACGACGGCCCCATCCTTGAGATCGACAAACTGTCTATCAGTTTCTTCACGCGTCTGCGCGAAATTCCAGCCGTAATGGATTTTTCCGCCAAAATCATGCCCGGCGAAGCGCTGGGCGTGGTTGGCGAATCCGGTTGCGGAAAGTCCACGGTCGCCTTGGGTGTGATGCAGGATTTAGGCGTAAATGGTCGCATTGTTGGCGGGTCCATCAAGTTCAAGGGTCAAGAGCTTAACGAGATGACGACTGACGAGCTGCGCGATATACGCGGATCGCAAATCGCGATGATTTACCAAGAACCCATGGCGTCGCTGAACCCTGCAATGCGGATCGGCAAGCAACTGATGGAAGTGCCCATGATTCATGAAGGCGTGTCCAAAGAAGAGGCCTACGCCCGTGCCCTAGAAGTTGTCACCGACGTCAAATTGCCTGACCCGGCGCGCATGCTTAACAGTTTCCCGCACCAGCTTTCAGGTGGTCAACAACAGCGCATCGTGATCGCAATGGCATTGATGTCTAAGCCTTCGTTGTTGATCCTCGATGAACCAACGACCGCGCTGGACGTGACTGTCGAAGCCGCTGTTGTTGAATTGGTCAAGGACCTTGGCAAGAAATATGGCACGTCGATGTTGTTCATCTCTCACAATCTTGGCTTGGTGCTTGAAACCTGTGACCGGATTTGCGTGATGTATTCCGGTGAAGCGGTAGAACGCGGTTCAATTGAAGGCGTGTTCGACAATATGCAGCACCCCTATACGCAGGCGTTGTTCCGGTCGATCCCGCTGCCCGGTGCGGATAAGAACGCGCGCCCGCTGGTCGCTATTCCGGGTAATTTTCCACTGCCCCACGAACGTCCAAACGGATGTAATTTTGGGCCACGCTGCGATTATTTCGAAGACGGGCTGTGCAACGAAGACAAACCAATTTCAATGTATCCTGCCGACGACATCGGTGATCATGAAACCCGTTGTCTAAAATTCAAAGAAATCGATTGGGATGCCCCACTTGTAGCGGGGACACAAACCGAAAAACCTGAACCCGGACGCGTTGTGCTGAAAATGGACAACCTCAAGAAATACTACGAAGTTGCTGCATCTGCGCTTTTTGGGGGTAAGAATACGAAGGTGGTAAAGGCCAACGAAACCCTGTCATTCGAAGCCCGCGAATCTGAAACGCTGGCCATTGTCGGGGAATCAGGCTGCGGGAAATCGACATTTGCGAAGGTCTTGATGGGGCTGGAAACGGCGACAGACGGCGAAATACTTTTGGATAACAAAAGCATTGGCGACACGCCTATCGAATCCCGCGACACGACGACAGTCGCGGACGTCCAGATGGTGTTCCAGAACCCGTTTGACACGCTGAATCCATCTATGACGGTCGGCCGCCAAATCATACGCGCCCTTGAGATTTTCAAGATCGGCAAAGATGATGATGAACGCCGTGACCGCATGTTGCAGCTCCTTGACCTTGTAAAACTGCCGCGCGCCTTTGCGGATCGCATGCCACGCCAGCTGTCAGGCGGTCAAAAACAACGGGTAGGCATCGCACGCGCCTTTGCCGGAGATGCCCGGATCGTGGTCGCGGATGAACCTGTTTCGGCCTTGGATGTGTCTGTTCAGGCGGCGGTGACCGATCTGTTGATGGAAATCCAGCGTGAACATAAAACCACGCTTCTGTTTATCTCCCATGACCTGAGCATCGTGCGATATCTATCTGATCGCGTTATGGTTATGTATCTTGGACATGTCGTCGAACTTGGCAGTACCGAACAAGTATTCAGCCCGCCATATCACCCCTACACAGAGGCATTGTTATCTGCGGTTCCAATCGCAGACACAAAGATCAAGAAAAAGCACATCGTCCTAGAGGGCGATATTCCATCAGCGATGAACCCGCCAAGCGGCTGCCCGTTCCAAACGCGGTGCAATTGGAAAGACAAAGCGGGTAAATCGCTGTGTGAAACCGAAGTACCGCCCGTACGCCAATTGTCGAACGGTCACCAAATCAAATGCCACTTAGGCGATGCGGATCTTGCGGAAATGGAACCGGTGATCGAAATCGCAGCCGAGTAATTAGACAATCATATCAATCCCTAAGGCGCTGCAATTCATGCGGCGCCTTAGAAGCTTAACGCTTTCATTCAAATGTAAGACGTGCGGCTTAACTGCCCCAAATCACCCGAACATAGTTGCGTGTTTCGCGGTATGGCGGCACGCCTCCGTATTTTTGAACGGCACCGGGCCCTGCATTGTAGGCCGCAAGCGCCAAACGCCACGACCCGAATGTATCATATTGCTCACGCAGATAGCGCGCACCACCATCCAAATTCTGATACGGATCACGCGCATTTACGCGCAGGTAATCGGCTGTTCCGGGCATAAGCTGGGCCAAACCCATCGCACCTGCATGGGATACGGCGTTGGGATTCCACGCACTTTCTTGTTGCACGAGACGCAAGAACAGATCCTCGGGTACGCGATTGCGCCGAGCTGCAGCCTTGGCCATTTCGAGAAACTGGCCCCGATAATTCCCGTTATATTGCGGGCCTGTGTTTGTTGCCGCGGGAATTTCGACCCGCGGTGGCTGCAAACGAACAGAATTTGCATACTGCGATGCCGCCCGCCCATCTAGAACGTCAAGTTGGGAACTGAACAAGGTCGTGCGGTTGCGGGTCGAAAGATCCTGCGCCCAAACGGGTGCGGCGACTGCACCAGCAGCAAGCCCAAACACTAAACCCAAAAAACGCATGGTTAACCCCTCTTCACACACAGGATATAGCGCAGCTTCAGACGCAATTCCACACATTATAGCGTGATCGGCGGCGAACCAACGCTTAGTAAGTTTCCGTTAAGGCTTTCAGGCGTATCTCGGGTGCTGTACATCGGTTAAAACCAATTAAGATTCTAGGGGGAGCCAACAAATGGCCGGTTCAGTTAACAAAGTCATCATCATTGGCAATCTGGGGCGCGATCCCGAGGTAAGAGATTTTCCAAATGGCGGTAAGGTTTGTAATCTTAACATTGCAACGTCCGAGACGTGGAAAGACAAAAACACCGGCGAGCGACGTGAAAAAACAGAATGGCACCGCGTTGCGATCTTTTCTGAACCCCTCGTGCGGGTCGCGCAACAGTACCTGCGCAAAGGGTCTAAAGTGTACATCGAAGGCCAGCTTGAAACGCGCAAATGGCAGGATCAGTCAGGTCAGGACCGCTACACCACAGAAGTTGCACTGCGCCCCTATCGCAGCGAATTGACCATGCTTGACGGGCGCGATGGTGGCGGCGGAGGCGGCAACATGGGTGGCGGCGGTGGCGGCGGCTACATGGCCGATCAATCCGGTGGCGGTTATGGCGGCAGTTCCGGCGGTGGCTATGACAGCGGTCCACAGGGCGGCGGCGGTGGCAACGATATGGACGATGAAATCCCGTTCTAAGATCGCGCTAGCAAAAAGTAACAATTGTCGCGGGGCCGAGCCATGCTGGGCCCCGAAACGTTTCTATTGAAGACTTACACCCGCACCGCCAGCCCATCGCGCAAAACACCCAACACGACATCAGACGGGACGTCCGATGTGATGAACGCCGACCCAATGTCGCGCGCCAAAATGAACCGAAGCGCCCCATCAACGACCTTTTTGTCCTGCCCCATGAGCGCAAGCAATCCGGCCGCGTCTGGCAAATCACCGCTGATGTCTGAAAGGTCGGTCTTCATACCCATGGCGCGCAGATGTGCGCGGACGCGGCTTGGGGCCTCTTGGCTGCACAGACCCAGACGTTGCGACACTTCGAACGCCAGCGCACAGCCTATCGCGACACCTTCACCATGCAGTAGGCGATCACCATAGCCTGTTGCGGCTTCAAGGGCATGACAGAACGTATGCCCAAGATTCAACAACGCACGGTCCCCTTGTTCAGTTTCGTCGCGTTCCACGATGTCCGCTTTCATTTGTACAGACCGTGTGACGGCCTTGACCCGTGCGTCCATATCTCCCGCAGCAAGAGCTGGACCAAGCTGTTCAAGCCAATCAAAGAACGCCGAATCCCCAAGAAGCCCGTATTTCACGACCTCTCCGTAGCCCGACAGGAAATCCCGCTTTGTCAGCGTTCCCAACAAATCGGTATCGGCCAAAACCAGTGTCGGTTGATGAAACGCGCCGATCAAGTTTTTACCGCTCGGCGAATTGATGCCCGTCTTGCCGCCAACAGAACTGTCTACCTGCGCCAAAAGAGACGTCGGCATCTGAACGAACCGCACTCCTCGACGCACCGTGGCCGCCGCAAAACCGACCAAATCACCGATCACGCCGCCGCCAAAGGCAATGACGATATCGCCGCGTTCCACTTTTTGATCCAGCAACCATTCAACCGTTTGTTCAAGAAAAGGCCAACTTTTGGTGCCTTCGCCGGCCGGCAAAACCAAGGCCTCTGATGTTATGCCCGCACGCACCAGCCCGTCCTGAAGACGGCTCAGATGCAACGCGGCCACGTTTTCTTCCGTGACGATCACAACGCGTTGGCGCCGCAAAAACGGTTTGATCCGTTCGCCGGCATCCACCAGCAATCCGGGCCCAATAATAACGTCATATGCACGACCGGGCAGATTCACATGAACTGTGTTGATCATTGTTTCGTCTCCAAGACATCGGGTCGCGTGGCGAGTACGGACAAGACTCGATCGGTCATTTCATCAATCGTAAAGGCTGGATCTGCTTTTGCGCGCAAATCTGCGCCCGCGTATATTGGCTGGCGAACAGCATAAATTTCACCGAGCGTTTTGTGTGGGTCAGCCGTGCGCAGCAACGGGCGGGTATCTTTGTGGCGAACGCGTTCCCAAAGCAATTCAAGATCTGCATCCAACCAAACCGCGACCCCATGCGTCGAAATCGCAGCGCGGTTTCGATCCGCGAGATAAGCCCCACCACCCGTTGACAAGACACAGGGGTCGGCTTGCAAAAGACGTTCGATCACCTCAGCTTCGCGATCTCTAAAGAACGGTTCTCCGGAACGGCTGAAAATCTCAGCGATGGTTGCATTCGCGGCTGTTTCGATCTCGGCGTCAGAATCAACATATGCAACGTCCAGACGCTCGGCCAATTCGCGACCGATCGCCGTTTTGCCAGACCCCATCATGCCAACAAGAACAACGGTACGGCGCAACTGAAACGACATCTGCCCCGACTTATCCTCACCCATTTCGGCCCCCTACTCGCCCGGTGCGGCCCAAAACGCGCACCAATTTATCGGCCATGCCCCGCTTGTTTGAAAAAAATTGCAAAGCGGTGGCGTGATCTTGCCTGAAAGGACATATATAAGGTGGGCCAAAGCAGCAACTGAGGCTGCGCGATTGAGGTAGAATAAAATGGGGCACAAACCATGTGGCGGTTGATCAAGTTTCTGTTCGTTCTCGTGGTTTTGGCAGCAATTGGGTTTGTCGGGTTTGCGTATCTTGGACCCATTTTCATGCCGACAGATTTTGCCCCCCCCGTCGAAGAAATCATCAAGCCAGTCACACTAGGCGACGCGGGATGATCCGCTTTGGTGTCATATCGTGGCTTTTGTTATCCACGACGACACCTCTTTGGGCGCAAAACGAAGCGGTTGATGCCCCATTGTCAGCCATCGATTGGCTGTCCGAAAGCGTTGAGCAACCTAAAATTGCGGCTGCCGAACCTGTTTTGGGAACCCAGGCGACCCGGACGCCAGACGCAAACGAAGATCCAGTCGCGGACTCGGCAAGCACACCGGATGTGTCTGTTCAGTCCTTGGATGGTGCAGCGCCGCGCATTTTGGGCGTTTTGTCGGCTGCCAGCACAGGCTTGCAACCCGATCTTTGGGAAAACAGCGACGTTGACACATTGGCGGCCCTGTTGATGGCCGAGGAAATTGACACGCTCCCCGCGCTCCAAGATTTGTTGATGACGGTAACGCTAGCGCAGTCAGCGCCGCCCCGCGAAGGTGCTGCAACGGGAACATTTATTCAGACGCGGATCGACAAACTGCTCGCGTTTGGCGCGCTCGAACAGGCCCAAGCGCTTTTGGAGGCAGCAACGCCGGATACCGGACCGCTGTTTCAACGCTGGTTTGATGTGTCTTTGCTGACGGGAACAGAAGACACTGCATGCCGATCCCTGCAAGACAAACCTGATGTTGCGCCGACACCGTCCGCGCGGGTCTTTTGCCTTGCGAGGTCCGGCGATTGGTCCGCCGCGGCGTTAACGTTGAACACCGGCATGGCCCTTGGCGATATTGATGACAGCACCGGTGCGCTTTTGGCGCGATTTCTGGACCCCGAGCTGTATGAAGGTGAACCAAAATTGGCCCGGCCCGCCCAAGTAACGCCGCTGAATTTCCGTATGTTCGAAGCCATCGGCACGCCCTTATCGACAACCAATCTACCACGGGCATTTTCGCACGCAGACTTGCGGGAAAATGTTGGTTGGAAAGCACAGCTAGAAGCGGCCGAACGACTGGCGCGGTCGGGGGCCATTCCCGACAACCGATTGATTGGTCTTTATACCGCCCGCGTTCCTGCGGCGTCCGGCGGCGTTTGGGAACGGGCCCGCGCCGTCGCTGCGCTGAATGGCGCGCTCGACGACGACGCCCCCGCAGAAATCGACGCCGCCATGTTACGGCTTTGGCGCGAAGCTCAATCGGTCGGTGTGACGGTACCGCTTGCAAAATTCTATGCGCCACACCTGATCTCGGCGCGCGGCAATCCTGCACAGCGGTTTAAATGGTTGCTCTTGTCGGACGCCTATGAGGACGCGGCATTGATTGACAGCCTGTCCGAAACAGACCCGTTTTTGGCCGCCGTCGCACGGGGCGTTCCAGAAACCGCGCCTGCCGATCAAGTTGGATATGTCCTTGTGCAGGATGCATTTGCTGCAGCGCCTGATCCCGCCCTTGTCGCTATGGCCAGCGACGGGCGCACGGGCGAAGCAATTTTGCGCGCCATCGCGACGTTGCAACAAGGGATTGATGGCGATCAAGTCGCATTCAAAATTGGCATTGCAACGCTTCGCGCCCTCGGGCTCGAAGACGTCGCGCGCCGCACATCGCTGCAATACCTGCTGTTGCAATGACCGAGCGCCCTAACGCCCATTGGATCCAGAGTTTTTTAGAAGCGCAGGCCGCTGAACTGGACGCAGCGACGAACACGCAATTGGCCTATGCACGGGATTTATCAACGTTTTCAGACTGGCTGGATGCGCCTTTCGCCAGAACAACCCAATCAGACGTGGAACAATTTTTAATCTGGTGTGATGATCAAGGCTTGGCAAAGTCAACACGCGCCCGACGCCTTTCAGCGATTAAGCAATTGTTTCGATTTGCGTTCGAAGAAGGCTGGAGAGACGATAATCCGGCGATCCAAATTTCCGGCCCAGGGCGTGACAAACGCCTGCCCAAAACCTTGTCACATGACGAAGTAGACGCGTTGTTGAACGCAGCGCGCGCTGCACCCAAAGATACTTTGCGCACCATTTGTTTGATGGAATTGCTGTACGCGACAGGAATGCGCGTCACGGAATTGGTGTCTTTGCCTGTCAGCGCCGCACGGGGCGACCCGCGTATGTTATTGGTGCGCGGCAAGGGCGACAAAGAACGCATGGTCCCCCTAAGCCCGCCAGCCCGCGTCGCCGTCGCCGATTGGTTGAACGCACGCGACGCAGCCGAAGACGCCGCGTTCAAAGATGGCACACCACGATCCAAGTTCTTATTTGCGTCACGCGGTAAGCTTGGGCACATCACACGGCAAAGCTTTTTCACGCTGATCAAATCACTCGCAGTCGCTGGCGGCGTTAACCCGGTCAAAGTGACACCACACACCCTGCGCCACGCGTTTGCCACACATCTTTTGGCAGGTGGCGCCGATCTTCGATCTATCCAGACCCTACTGGGCCACGCTGATGTGGCGACAACCGAAATCTATACACATGTGCTGGATGAACGCCTGAAGGAACTGGTGCTGGAACACCACCCACTTGCTCAGGGCGATTGACGCCCTCTTGAATGCTCACCGTCGCCCAGACATATAAGGGGCAAATGACCCCAAAGGACCACTATGCTTGACGCCGCTTTCTGGACCACCGCCGGTGCGATCCTATTTCTTCTTGTTTTGTCGGGATTCTTTTCCGGTTCGGAAACGGCGCTGACTGCGGCATCGCGCAGCAAATTGCGCGCCAATGCCGACAAGGGCGACAAGGGCGCCAATACAGCCTTTGACATCACCGAGGATCGTGAAAAACTGATCGGGTCGGTTCTGCTTGGCAACAATCTGGTCAACATCCTTGCCACCGCGCTGGCCACAGCCATGTTCACGCGGGCATTTGGTGAAAGCGGCGTTGTCGCCGCCACCGGTATTATGACCGTCCTTGTGTTGATTTTCGCAGAGGTCCTGCCAAAAACCTATGCCATCACCAACCCTGAACGCGCTGCATCCGTGGCCGCCCGTCCTATTAAACTGGTGGTCACCCTGTTCGCCCCAGTGGTGGCCGCCGTGCGCGTCTTGGTACGCGGCGTGTTGCGGATTTTCGGCGTTCAAACGGATCCTGACAGCAATATCCTTGCCGTTCGCGAAGAAATAGCCGGGGCGCTGCAACTTGGACACTCCGAGGGGGTCGTTGAAAAAGAAGACCGTGACCGCATCCTTGGGGCGCTTGACCTTGGGGACCGAACGGTCGAAGAAATCATGCTTCACCGCACCGAAATCGAAATGATTGATGCCGCGTTGCCGGTCGGTGACATTCTGAAATTATGCCTAGATAGCAACCATACACGCCTTCCCTTATACCGAGATGAACCCGAGAACATTGTTGGTGTTCTGCACGCCAAGGATTTGCTGCGCGCGATGCATAAGATGCTGGCGGACGGTCGAATTGAACCACATGAGATGGACGAATTCGATATTTTGACCGTCGCGATGTCGCCCTATTTTATTCCGGAAACCACAACACTGGATGATCAGATGCGCCAGTTTTTGGCGCGCCACGTTCATTTCGCGCTCGTGGTGGATGAATACGGCAGCCTTCAGGGGCTGATGACGCTCGAGGATATCCTTGAAGAAATCGTCGGTGAGATTACGGATGAATTCGACACCGATGAGGAAAACGACCTGAAGCCAAACGAAGATGGCAGCTATACGGTTGACGGCAGTATGACCATCCGTGACCTGAACCGCGCGACTGACTGGAACCTTCCCGATGAAGAAGCAAACACAGTTGCAGGGTTGGTCATACACGAAGCCCAGATGATCCCGACCGTCGGGCAAGTGTTCATGTTTCACGGGTTCCGGTTTGAAATCGTCGCGAAGGAAGAAAACCGGTTGTCTGAATTGCGCATAGCACCGCTCGGTTGATCCGGTTGATCTAAATTACATGAAAGTAAGGTTAAAATTGCTGGCAGATCACGTGCAGTCCGCAAGTGTCTGTTAAGATGTATGAGGCCAATGTCAGGGAAGAAACCGCCTGAACATAGGATCACATCATGAAACGTCTTCGCACCTTCGCCCTTCTAACACTCGCCGCGACCAGCCTGTCAGCCTGCCTTTCTGAAGGGATTGATCAAGATTCCACAGACGGCATTATGGTGATTACCCACACAACCAGAGGCACGGTTTACTGGCAATAAGACTATGAAACAGCCGCCGGTCGCGTCCATATTTTCCAAATCGACCAGACCACCAATGTAATCGAAATTGGCCCTGCCCACATGATATGAAGCGCTGCGGATTCCAAACGAGCATCCGCGCGCTCTAACCCCCAATACGTTGCACAGGCAGCCAATGGAATAATCAGCGACAGAATATAGCCTTGCATCGATATCCGAAGCGCTGAAAGACGCACAAGAAATGGTGACGCAGTGTTAGCGTGACCTTGACCATCCTTGCGCATCACAAGAACCGATATTGCGACCAAGACGGGCAACAAAACGGACATCGGGAAGAAAACGATCAACGGCCCCAATACAAACATGGCCGCAGACATGATCGCGAACCCGACCAGTTCATACCGCATTGGAACGGTCGACATCCGCTGGGACAAATCCAGTGCGATGTGACCAAGCACAAACATGACCCAGCCCACTAACATCTGGGTTGCGACCGTTGCGGTCGGCACCCATGTCCAAGGATCGCCTTCGATTTGTAGCGACCACAATTCAACAGACCAAGCGCCCAGATACACCCCGCTTAGGCTTAGACACATCAACTGCATTAAGATGCTGCAACGCGCCATCAAAACACGAAACATCCATAGCCCCAACGCGACTGAGATGATGGCATGCCAAGCAATTGAGGTCCAAAGGATCGTAAACGGCACCGCCTCATACAAAACGGGCACTGGAATTCCTTCGACACAGAAACCAAACAAACATGCGCCCCAAAAAGCGCCGGCCCATGTGCTGACTTTCGTTTGCGCAATCACAAGCCACACCGTGTAGGCAAAAAGGCCATAGAACAGACACAGCCAAACGGCACGCGGTTCTAGTGTGATCGGGTAAAACCAAACCTCTGAAACCGCTGCCAGAACCGCGCCGAGGCCAAATACCCGCAGCGCCATCACCGTTACTGCTGAGACCATTAACGCCCTCGGAATAACCCGCCCAAAATACCGCGTACAATGCGACGCCCTGTTGTGCCCTTAAGTTCTTTGGCGACAACGGATGCGATTGTGCCGCCCAAACCACCACCCGATCGTGAAGATCGACGACTGCTGGATCGCTCGACCTCTTTGCCGGTATAGCGGCGGCCCTTGGCATGTTCGCGGGCCTCTTCTTCTAGCTTTTCTTCTTCTGCTTCTGCCTTTTCGGCGGCTTCAGCTGCATCAGATGCGCGTTTTGCCAACATTTCGGATGCGGAATTACGATCAAGGCGTTCGTCATATTTCCCGGCCATAGGCGATGCGTCCATCACGGCGGCGCGTTCGGCCTTTGTGATGGGACCAAGCTGGGACGACGGCGGACGGATCAACGTGCGTTCCACGATGCCGGGCACGCCTTTATCAACCAACATAGATGTCACCGCCTCGCCGGTTCCCACTTCGCGAATGGCATCTGCGGTGTCAAACGCTGGATTGGGGCGATACGTGTCTGCCGCCTGTTTCAATTCTTTTTGATCCTTTGCCGTGAACGCGCGCAGGGCATGTTGGACACGGTTGCCCAGTTGCCCCAGCACGTCTTCGGGCACATCGGCTGGGTTTTGGGTGATAAAGTAGACCCCCACCCCTTTGGATCGGATCAAACGTGCGACTTGTTCGACCTTGTCGACAAGCGCCTTGGGGGCGTCATCAAACAACAAATGCGCTTCGTCAAAGAAGAACACCAACTTGGGTTTGTCAGGGTTGCCGACCTCGGGCAGTTCTTCGAACAGTTCAGACAGCAGCCAAAGCAGGAACGTTGCATAAAGCTTGGGCGATGCCATCAATTTGTCCGACGCAAGCAAATTGATGCGACCCATGCCCTTATGCGGGCCATCTGTTTCTGTGGCCATCATATCGGCAAGGTCCAGCGCGGGTTCGCCAAACAAATTGTGACCGCCCTGATTTTCCAGCACAAGCAATTGACGCTGGATCGCCCCGACGGATGACCCCGCAACATTTCCATAACGCAAAGATAGATCTTTGGCATTCTGTCCGACCCAAACAAGCAATGCTTGCAAATCTTCCAGATCCAGCAGCGGCAAGCCTTCTTCGTCCGCGACGCGAAACGCCACGTTCAACACGCCTTCTTGGGCCTCTGTCAGACCCATCAACGTCGACAGCAACAATGGACCCATTTCCGCAACCGTCGTGCGAATGGGATGGCCCTGTTCCCCCAAAAGATCCCAAAACGTAACCGGAAAAGCGTTATAGGCCAGATCAAGCCCGATGGTATCGGCGCGTTTCATGAAAGGTTCGTGCAGTTTGAACCCGTCACTGCCCGAATTGGCGAGACCCGACAAATCGCCTTTGACATCAGAAAGAAACACCGGGACCCCGGCGTTGGAAAACCCTTCGGCAAGGATCTGCAATGTCACGGTTTTGCCGGTGCCTGTTGCCCCCGCAATCAGCCCGTGGCGGTTTGCGTATTCCAGCAAAAGTGTTTGCGCCTCGCCGTAGCCATCGCCACCACCACCAATAAAAATTCCGTCGCCCATGAACCGTTCCTCATTCTAAGTTGGCTCCAAAATACATTCTTAAGGTTTATGAGCCAGTATATTCGTATCGGCCCGGCCGGATGTCCTCCAATTGGGTTGATGACTTCCTCCCTGTCAGACTTGCCGCGCTCTGGATTTAATCCTAAGCGCGGTTTTTTTGGGATCAGACGCCACCAAAAAATGAACAATTCCCGCACATGGATGGATTGGCAAAAAGTATCACAAACCCTGTTGACGCCTGCGCAAGTGTTTCGTAGCGTGCGTTCAATAAGTCGGCCAAGTCCGACAGGGAGAACATAGATCAAGGGTCCTTTGCGGGCCCTTTTTCTTTGCGCGGTTGGTTGTAACGAACAATCCGGCGGGCACTTGCCGATCTGTTCTTTTGCCCTGACACTTTGTTAACCTCATGCTAAGTCACGGCAAACGCATTAAACGAACATGGACGAACCAATGACATCTTTAGTTAAACCCATTTCAATTCTGGCCCTCATGGCGGCCCTTTCTGGTCCGGCCTTTGCCCAAGAAACCGCAGAGCCTGAAGCCGAAGAACAACCCCAAAGCGTCTTCAACTTGGGCGAAGAAGTGGATGAGAACGGGGATCCGGTTGCCCCTGAACCCCAAGAGCCCCAAGTCGGACAACAGTATTTGAAAGAAGTCTTCAACGATTGGGCGCTGCGCTGCCTGAAAACTGAATCGGGCGAAGACCCTTGCCAAATGTATCAGCTTTTGAACGATGCAGACGGCAACGCGGTTGCAGAAATTGCTATTGTGCCCCTGTCTGATGCCGGGCAGGCCGTCGCTGGGGCGACCATTGTGGTCCCGCTTGAGACATTGTTGACCGAGCAAATTACACTGCGCGTAGATGGCGGCCAAGCCCGTCGTTTCCCGTATAATTTTTGTAATGTGGGCGGCTGCGTCACCCGCGTGGGCCTAACAAACCAAGATATCGGACTGTTCCGTCGCGGAGCGGCCGCGACATTGCGGATGGTTCCCGCCGCGGCGCCAGATCAAAACGTGACGTTAACAATGTCTTTGTCGGGCTTTACTGCCGCCTACGAAGCCGCGTCGCAATAAAACAAAAGACCTAGACGCCGCCCTAGCAGAAGGTGGCGTCTAGGCTGACCGCAGTGCGATCACAGCATTCAAACCGCCAAATGCAAATGCATTGGATAACACGGCACGAACCGATGCATCCCGTGCTTCGTTTGGAACAACATCCAACGCACATTCTGGGTCAGGTTCTTCGTACCCTATTGTTGGGGCAATCACCCCGTCACGTAGGGCCATGATGCAGGCCAACAGTTCAACCGCACCTGTGCCACCTATCAGATGACCGTGCATTGATTTTGTCGATGACATCATCAATTCATCTGCATGTGCCCCAAACACATCCGCGACCGCCGCGCATTCGGTTTTGTCATTTGCTGCTGTGCCTGTGCCGTGGGCGTTGATGTATCCCACATCGGTCGCGTCCAGCTGCGCGTCTTTCAATGCACCCGCAATAGCGCGCGCTGCGCCTTGTTTGCTAGGGGTCACGATGTCGGATGCATCCGATGACATCGCAAAACCCGCAACTTCGGCCAGAATGATCGCGCCTCGTTTCATCGCATGTTCGCGTTCTTCGAACACGAACACCCCAGCGCCTTCGCCTTGCACCATGCCATTGCGCGTCGCAGAAAACGGGCGGCACGCATCCTTTGACATAACACGCAGACCTTCCCATGCCTTAACTCCGCCAAAGCACAGCATGGATTCAGATCCGCCCGTGATCATGACATCCGCCATACCCGACCGGATCATTGCAAACGCCTGCCCCATCGCATGATTGGAAGATGCACAGGCCGTCGCAACCGTAAAGGATGGCCCCCGCAAATTGTATTTCATTGACACATGCGACGCGGCAGCATTGTTCATAAGTTTAGGTACGATAAACGGGTGAACGCGGTTCTTGCCCTCTTCGTAGACCGCACGGTAATTCTCGTCCTGCGTATTCAGCCCACCGCCTGACGTTCCCAATACGACGCCGGAGCGATCAGCGAGTGCCCCTGAAAACGCGAGCCCTGCTTCGTCAATCGCCTCTTTCGCGGCCAAAAGCGTGAACTGCGTGAAGCGGTCATAAAGGCTGATTTGCTGGCGGTTAAAGTGCGCGTGTTCATCGTATCCCGTCACTTGGCCGCCAATTTTAACGGCCAACCGATCAACGTCACGGATATCCAAAGGGCCGATACCACATCTTCCGTCGCGCATTGCCGCAAGCGTGGTTGCAACATCATGGCCAAGCGCGTTGATCGTTCCGGCACCGGTGATGACAACGCGTTTCACGATTGTTCCTTAACCAAGCCTTCGACTGCAGCAACAATGCTGGACACAGACGAAATATCAAAAGCGCTATCTTGGGGATCATTCGCATTAAACGGCACAGAAATGTCAAAGGCTTCTTCGATTGCAAAAATGCTCTCGACCAGACCAAGACTGTCGATCCCTAAATCATCCAAAGTGCTGTCCATCTGCACATCGGACGTTTCAAGTAGTGCCTGTTCAGCAATTATTTCAATGACTTGTGAAGAAATGCTCATGTCGCACCTGTGGAATTTATTCTATGTCTGCCCTGATGTAGTGCGCGCAAAGCGAATAGGGAACCTTTAACCGCGCATCAAACGGCGCAGCGCCCGAAGTGTTGCGCGGTGTTCGTGGGTCGGTTGGGCCGGATGGCCTGATACAAACACGCCATCCGCCACGTCTGACAGCACAACAGCCCCGCCGCCGGCCACAACGTCCCGCCCAATCGTCAAATTGTCGGCGACCCCGGCTTTCCCCCCGAGGATGACCCGCGCGCCTAAAACGGACGATCCGGCAACAGCGGCCTGTGCGCACAGCAAACAGTCGTCGCCCAAAACCACGTTGTGCCCAACCTGCACCAGATTATCGATCTTCACACCAGTGCCGATTTGGGTTGCACGAATGGTGCCCGCATCCACAGTTGAATTGGCGCCAATTTCGACGTTGTCGCCAATTTCAACACCGCCCAACGAATGAATGCGGTGCCATGTCCCGTTCATTGGTTCCAGCGGGACACCGGGGCGCGCGCGCACAGCGCGTTCGACATTGCTTGGCCCTTGGGTGGTAAACGAAAACCCGTCCCCGCCGATCGCGGCACCTGATTGGGCGATGAACCCATCCCCTATGCAAACCCCTGCCCCGATCCGAACTCCGGCGTGCAACGTGGCGTTCGCCCCAATCACCGCGTTCGGGCCGACAGAAACAAAAGGACCAATCCGTGCATCTGGGCCAATGACAGCGCTTGGGGCGATCACGGCGGAAGGATGAATTGCAGGCCCATCCGGAAAATTCGGATTGCTGTCCATCAGTTGCGTCAATCCGGCCATCGCCAACCGCCCGCGCGGCGCAACAATCGCGCCGTCCAGACCAAGCGCGTTCAAATCCGCGCCGGGCCAGACGACCGCAGCGCGCGCCGCAGAGCGATGTAAATCCGCCGCAAATTTCGGCGCCACGGCCAGCGCAAGATCCCCTTCGCGCGCCTGACTGGGTTCTGCCAACCGATCTACCAAAAGCGAAGCGTCGCCAAGGGTTTCAGCCCCGAGCGACGCAGCAATTGTTTTAAGTGACTGTACCATAAGGCCCCCTCTTCGGGACCAGATTTAGCCGCCAATGGCGCGGACAGCCACCCCTTCGTTTGCAAGCGCGTTCCAAATCCGGCTGTCGCGGGAATAGATGTCACGACGGAAATTCAACTGACCCGTCGTATGCGTAAACGCTGTCCGGTAAACGATGTGGACCGGAACCGGATCGTTGAGGTTCACGCGCCGTTCACTTCCGGTGTTCAAAATACCTTGAAAGAACCCTTCTGCGTCGGCTTCTTGAACGGCCAGCAAGGCGTAGGCGAAATCGAACGGATCATTCAAACGAATGCAGCCGTGACTAAATGCGCGCACTTCGCGCCCGAACAGCGATTTCGCGGGCGTGTCGTGCAGATAGATATTGTACTGATTGGGGAACATGAATTTCACCAACCCCAATGCATTCCGCCGACTTGGAGGCTGACGCATTGAAAACGGGAACGTCCGTTCGTTGTATTGCCCAAAGTTGACGGCGCCACGGTTGACAACGCGGCCGCGGCTGTCGGTGATTTCAATGTGGCTTACGGCATTTCTATTGCGCTGCAAGGCCGGTAAGTATTCGTTCACGATGATAGACCGTGGGACATACCAGCTTGGGTTAATCACCATGAATTCCATAACATCAGAAAATTCAGGGCTTTGACGGTCGCTATCCAGCGCCCCAATGACGGATCGGGTCGAATAAGTGACCGCATCGTTGTCCATGATGGCAGCGGTAAAATCTGTCAGGTTCACCCAGACATGGCGGCTGCCACGAGGGCGATTGATCCAGCGTTCCCGCTCCATTGCCACGATGATTTGCTGCAACCGGTTCGCTGCGGGTACGTTCAATTCGCGCAATGTCCCTGCGCCAGCGACACCGTCCGCCGTCAGACCGTTGGCTTGCTGGAACCGCTGCACCGCCGCTTGGATACTTGCATCATATGTCTGCGTCGCCGAGCGGTCCATGAACCCCATCGCAACAAGCCGATCACGCAAAGCCACAACTCTTGCGCCAGACGCCCCGGGCTCAAGCCCACCGCCGGACACAGTTGGGCCCCATCCCCCGACACCGATGAGACGTTCAAGGCGCAGTTTCTCGCGCAACAAGCGGGCATATTCAGGCGAACTGGGCGGCAAGGCCGCAAGGAACGCCGCTGCGTTGGACTGCTCAAGACCCTGAAGATACCCGAGGCGTGATCGCAACGGAACCTCACGACGAATTTCCGAAACCACAGACCGTGGCGTCAGGATGCCTGTTTGCACGTCGCGCGCGTAGGACACAAACAAACGCGACATTTCGACTTCCATCGCGCCTTTTTCGGCCGGGGTCGATGCAGCCTCTAGACGGGCCATCAATGCGTTGGGGTCATATTCTGCAGCGGGCAATCCATGATCGCCCGCACTGGCAAACGCAGCCAACAGCGCATTGCGGCGTGTGCGTTCAGCGCGCGAATTGCCTGTCCAAATGCCATCAAATTCACGCGCACGGTAAAATTCGGCAAGGGCTTCGTCGCGCGCTGCACCTTCGGCAACGGCTTGACGAAACGCCGTCGTCTGCGCTGTCGCCTGCTCAGGCACTGCGATCGCAAGAATAAGCGCAAGAACCGCAAACACGCGGTAGATCGGATGAAGAAGTGTTGTCATCATGTCCCCCCAGGAACGAAATCGCAAAATACATGTTCTTGATTCACGTGAATCAGGCAGCGAACAGGCCCAGTCTAGTCACAATCGCGTGGGCATGCGAATTGGTTAAAGGTGAGGTTGCGCAAGGGCACCTTGTTTTTGCACAAATGACACATATGGCGACTTTCACACAATCTGCGCAAAATTTCGCCTATTTCCCGCTTGATACTCATTTCAACGGAACAAGGGGCTTGGTCCACGATTCGATTTGTGGCATACGTCTCTTGCGTCTGGGGATAGATGGCAGAAACAACCGTGGAATCACGGGTTTACAGGTAGCGACGGGACATCGCAGACATGACAACAGCTTCGAGCATTTCTCGGCGTGGATTGCTAGGCGCCTTTGCGGCCACAGCGGTCGTTGCCGCCCCCACTTATTCCAACGCAGCAGGGTTTTTGCGCGGTGGAGGCGATATTCGCCGCCTCAAGATGTATTCTGGTCGTACCGGCGAAAGCATGGAAACAGTGTATTGGATCGAAGGCCAATACATTCGCGAAGCAATGACCGAAGTGAACCGATTCTTCCGGGACTGGCGAAATGGTCAAACCCACCAGATCGACACGCGCACAATTGATATTATTGCTGCGACGCAGCAGTTGCTGGACAGCAATCAGCCCTACACCCTGATATCTGGATACCGTTCACCGCAAACAAATGCGATGCTGCGGGCGAATTCGTCAGGTGTTGCGCGCAATTCACTGCACCTTCAGGGCAAAGCATCTGATTTACGTATGCAAGGCCGGTCCGTTGGCCAAATGGCACGCGCTGCGGCAGCGTGTCGTGCAGGCGGTGTCGGGCGTTATTCCGGATCTAATTTCATCCACGTGGATTGCGGCGCAGTGCGCACCTGGGGCAGCTAAGAAGACTGTTTCAAGATATCGCACAATTTGAAAGCCCGGGCATATTTGTTCGGGCTTTGTGCACAATAAGCCCCTGAAAATAATTAGTATTTGCCTTGATTGGAACTTGTCACTACTCCCTCACGTGGGGGTCGGTGATAGGTGACATAATGGCGCAAAGCTGCCCCTTTCTGGCAAATGTGAACGCACAAGAACGGCTTGTCGAAGCGCGCTATGAAGATGGCGTGTCAGAAATCTACGCGGATGGCGCTGATCCTGTTACCGTATCAATGGTCGTTTTTGATCAAGACGGCGACACCCCGAATGATGCGGGTCTCAGCACGTTGTTTACGACGTTTGGGCAATTCCTTGATCACGACATGGTCCTCTCGCCCGAAGATCATGACGCTGGCGTGCTCAACCTGATTGGGATGCCGCACGATATTTCCCGTTCCGAAGTCGCAGAAGAAATCGGCGATGGCGAAACGATTGCACCGACCAACGTTGTCACCTGGCAAATTGACGGATCGCAGGTTTATGGATCCACTGATGCACGTGCCGACGATTTGCGTAGCTTTGAGGGCGGCAAGCTGCGCATGCAAGACGATGCAACATCAGCCGCCGAAATGCTGCCCGATGCGGACAGTGACAGCTTCATGGCCGGTGACATCGACGGCGAAGACCCCGTTTATTTGGCGGGCGATGTCCGCGCCAACGAAAACCCAAACCTGTTGTCCATGCACACAATGTTTGTGCGTGAACACAATTATTGGGCGGA
>CAYOSK010000009.1:0-39049 GCA_964406585.1 uncultured Octadecabacter sp.
TTAATTTATCAAGAAGGGAAACAGTTATTAAAAATTTTAAAGTTAAATTTACTCAGATGAAAGTTTTATTTCATAACTATAATTTTCAGTATCTTGTTTTTTTAACTTTCGAAATTTTTGCTGATAATTATAAAACTTATCTTTAGGTTTTATAGGTAACAAAGGTACTTTTTTTATATTTAAATCATTTGACGATGGTATAAATAAGACCTCTGCATTTTTTATAGTAGGATTATTCCAAAACTCTAAAAAATCCCCTAAGCCCATTGATATAATTTTAATATCTTGGCTCTTTTTAAGTAATCCTTTATCAGTTTCAGTCATATCTCGAGATTCCCACCAACTATAAGATTCTTGTTGACCCGGAAAATAATAATCTAAAAAGAACCAATAGTCTACTTCTCTCCAAATACATTTTGGTGCTGATTTTGTTGGTACATAAGCATCATTAGACGCTATTGTGTCTGTATCTTCTACATAAAAAGGCCCTTTTATTTGATATTTGTTTTCATTATAAAAGTCATGATCGGAATATTTAGATGAATCAGATGATTTAATTATTCCATATTTTATTAGTAAATCCTGTGCTCGCTCTAGTTTATTTTTCGGTCCAGGAAGAAAATAATTGTTGTGAAAACTAAAAGAATCATCAAGATAACTTAAACTTTTAGAATACGGAGTCGTATTGGGATCTTCAATTTTTCTTCTTACTTGAAAAGGTTGATGGATTTCATCAAGAATCGTTATTAAAAGGTCTTGAGCATCTTCTAAATTAGAAAAAACAGGAATAATATTTTTATCGATTGAGGCATTTATATTTCCAAATAGGAGTGTAAAAATATGCGACATATTAAACAATTTAAACCGATCTTCTTTTGAATTAAAATCTTCTAAACGACTTAAAAAACCATTGTTCTCTTTTTTTCCATTAAGACTATTTTTTTGTCTAATATCGGTACCATACTTCGATGAATTTACCAAAAATGTGTTATCCAGCATTGAATCAGTATATTCATATTCAGCCGGGAAAGAAAAAAAAGATTCCCTCGATTTGGACTCAGTTAATACCATCTTACCAAGATTCCCCACTTCAGATTCTTTGGCTAATGTTATTTTACCTTTATTAATTACATATTTTTTTGGTAAAATTAAATTTTCTAAAGGGAATTCTGGTTCCTCATCAAATGGGGATTCTGGGTCTATAATCCCATCTAAACGAAAAGGACGGGCGCCGGGATTACCCTCAATATATTCAAGCCCCTTTAGATGATAGTCTGCTTTTAAGTAAAAAATACTTGCTATAAATGAGTTTGATTTTTCTAAAATAGAATTACCTAAATCATCAAAATTTCGAATTGGTATAGCATATCTAACTTCTTTTCCTTTTACAATCTTAGATTTAACGATAAAAAAAACCTTAATTTTGTTTAACTTTTTTTGGGATTTTGTTTTTTCGAAATTTTTTTTTTTAGATTGATATTTCTTATAAAACTCACTGATTTCGATATCTTCTGTATTACAAGTATCATCAATATTAGGACTTATTTTTTCTAATTCATCTTCATCTATCTTTGTAACCGAATTAATAATATTAGTCGATAATTTACTTATCGGTAAATTCAATTCATTGTGTTCGATTGCTGAAAAATATATATTCATTCTTTTCCCTATTAAATTTTTTATAAATCTTCCTAGTTTTTTAAATTCTACAATAATATAATGGCGTTAGTAGAACGCCATTATATTATTGTAGAATTTAAAAAACTGGGAAGGTTAATGCATCAGGATAAAAACGATTAGCTTCAATTATAAAACCTGCAGTAAATGTCATCCATGCAACGAACAATACAGGAGCTGTAGAAAGGTACTTTAAAAAATTTTCCATATTGTTTTGTTTCCTTTTAATTAATAATTATATATTCAAGTTTTTTAGGTAATAATTTTATTATCTTGGAGATACTGTAATGTCTGAATCAGGAGCTAAAAAATTCCCACTCGTAAATTCTTGCCAAGCTGAAACTGGCCAAATAAATCCTGAAGACATAATTTTTAATGCTAAAGGTACATCTATTATAATCTCTTTTTCTGTTGGATTTGAACTACTACTTACAGTATTTAAATAACTACGACCCACCCAACCTATCCATCCAGTAATGTAAAGAAACATCATTCCTGGAATCATAAATTCAACAGCATGGTCCCATCGGCCATCTGTTATAAGATGTGGTAAACCATCTTTCCCACATAGTAATTCGGAATTAGAATAACGATCAAATCTTTGTTTAGTTCGGTTTATTTGTTGTTCTAAGGCTAATGCTGGAGGAGAACCCGCTTCATATTTTTGAACTCTCCCTTCTAGTTTTTTAACACTTGCGTCTAATCTTTTATTGAAAGTTGTCGACTCACTACATTTAGTTAAACCTGCAACATCTGCAAATGTAACCAATGGTAAACTAAAAACTAATACAAAGATTAATAATGATTTTTTAAATTTAAACATTATTGATAAAATTATTGAAAACTATGTATTTTAATAAAAAATAAATTTCCCATACTACATAGAATATAGAAATACGTATATCTATATAGTATAGTACATAGATATTTAAGATTCGTCTATTTTATTCGTAGATCTATTTATAATCATAATATAGATATTTTGGTTATTCTATAAATTTTATTAAGATATTACTTTAATTCTTATATAAGAATAATGAATAAAACGTTAAATGGTGAGATTAAAATATATGATATTAGCGACGATCAGTGTAACGTTCTGAGCTTATTTTATCAAGCTTATGATTACGTCTTAATGGTCGAGTTACTAATTCTAAGACTTCAATAGCATTTGTAAATCCATGAATTTGAGCAAATGTAAATTCAACAGACCATTTTGTATTTATACCTCTTGCTTCTAACGGGTTAGCATGTGCCATACCAGTAATAACTAGATCAGGTTTCATATCACGAATTCTATCCACTTGATTAAAATTATCTGGTTTTTCAACAATAATAGGAATTGGTACATTTTTTTCTTTACAAGTTTTTTGTAACAATTGTAACTCAGCACCTTGATAGCGTTTATCCATATATGGTATACCGATCTCAAAGACAATCATTCCAGAACGTATTAAAAAACGTGCTAATGAAATTTCTAATAAATTGTCACCCATAAAAAAAACACTTTTCCCATTTATTAGACTAATATAATATTTTAGTTTTTCCCAAATTTCTTCCTCTCTTTGTTGTAATCCTTTAGGTTGGATTTCAAAAACACTACAAATTTTTTCTAACCATGCTCTTGTCCCATCAGGCCCTATAGGAAATGGAGCACCGATTAATTTACATTTTCTTCTTCTCATCAATGTAGTTGCGGTCCTACTTAAATAAGGATTTACCCCACATACATAATTTCCTTCATATATTAATGGTAACTCTGTGTAACGTTTAGACGGTAACCAACCAGAAACACGAATACCTTGTTTGTTTAACTCTAAAGTAAGTTGATTAACAACTGGATCGGGGATCGAACCAAATAAAATAAGAGGTGGATGTTTTATATAATTATCTCCATCCTCATTAACTGGGATTATTGTATCTAATGGTTTTTTTAATTTGTCTTGGTTAGGCCTTTGCGCTAACGCTGCTAATACTGTATCTTCACCTTGAGTAAAAGCATAATCAAGCCCATTTGCTCTTGCGACTACAATTGGTAAATCAATCTCGATTTCTAATTTTGGTGCAATACCTTCTAAATCCATTTTTATTATTTCCGTCGTACAAGTACCTATCCAAAAAATAACACTTGGGTTTCGATCTCTTTTAACTTGTAAACATAATCGTTTTAATTCTTCATAATCACTTAGTTGTGCAGATATATCTCCTTCTTCTAACTCAGCCATTGCATAACGTGGCTCAGCAAAAATCATTACCCCTAAAGCATTTTGTAAAAAATAGCCACAGGTTTTTGTTCCAATTACTAAAAAAAAGCTATCTTCGATTTTTTGATATAACCATGCTACACAACTAATTGGACAAAATGTATGATAATTTCCTGTTTCACATTCAAAATTTATCTTTTCTTTTTGTTCCTCACTATCTATCTGTTTTATAAGAGTCATACAAATCCTTCTACATGTTAATAAAAAATTAAAAATGATAAGTTTATTATTATAAAATTTAATATAAACTATTTATAAATTTAAATGATTTGTTCTAATAAACTATATACATTCTATTTTTAACTTATTGATTTAACTTTTTTATTACCTTATCCAATTTCATCAAATGCATCTTCAAAAACATTACTTTCAGTTTCCGTATCCTTAGGATTTAAATAAAAATCAGAAAGTAAACTAAATAGTTCTCGATCGGCTGCTTCTTTAGGAACAACACCTTCAGGGTTTGCTATAAGTTGATCAGCGATATTCAAATAATAATCACATATATAACACAAAGAACTATCAAATTCTGTCATTTCGAATAAGGTTTTACCCTTTACACGAGATACTCGAATATCCTCAATTAGAGGTAAGACTTCTAAAACAGGCATAGGTACAGCGTCAATATATTTGTCAATTAGATCTCTAGTAGCTGTTCTATTACCAATAAGTCCCGCAAGTCTTAATGCGTGTGTTCTAGCCTTTTCACGAACTGATGCAGCAATTCTATTAGCGGCAAATAAAGCATCGAAACCATTATCAGTGACAATTAAGCAATAATCAGCATAATTTAAAGGAGCAGCGAACCCTCCACAAACAACATCACCTAAAACATCGAATAATATGACATCATATTCATCAAATGCATTTAATTCTTTCAAAAGTTTTACAGTTTCTCCCACAACATAGCCACCACATCCAGCTCCTGCTGGAGGACCGCCTGCTTCAACACAATCAACACCTCCATAACCTTGATAGATAACATCCTCAGGCCAAATGTCTTCATAATGATAATCTTTAGCTTGTAATGTATCAATAATAGTTGGTATTAAAAATCCTGTTAAAGTAAATGTACTATCATGTTTTGGGTCGCAACCAATTTGTAATACACGCTTACCTCTTCTACAAAGAGCAACAGAAATATTACAACTTGTTGTTGATTTCCCAATCCCACCTTTACCATATACAGCTAATTTCATACTGAGCTCCTTTTTTTTTTTAGTATTAACTAGTATTAGTTTTTTATTACTAATAATAGAGACTACTTGATTATAAATCTTTATATTAGGGATATTAGTTAAACTAATACTATTACTATTATAATTCATTTTTATACAATACACCAAAATTTTGTCTATTAGATAAAATTTATTAATATATTGTATAAAAATAAGATGAAATATTTAATTTAATAATGAAAAAAAATTAGTACCCGAAAAATAACTAAATTAGAAAATTTACCAACTAGCTTTTCTTACACCTGGTAATAAACAATTATGTGCCATTTCTCGTATCATATGACGACATAACCCAAAATCTCTATAAACCCCTCGACTACGGCCTGTTCGCCAACATCTATTACGTAATCTAATTCTTGAACTATTACGTGGTAACTTTTCTATTTTTTTATGGATTTCCATTTGATCTGAAAAAGTATTTGCCTTTTTAAATTCTAAAAGAAGTGACTCACGTTTTTGACTATACTTTAAAACTAATTTTTCTCTTTTTTTTTCTCGTTCAATCATCGATTGTTTAGCCATATAAAATTCCTTAATTAAATTTTTTATATTTTATTAGGTTTGTACGTAAAAATTATAGAAAAATATAATTTTTACATACAAATCTAACTGATAGTATAATCTAAGTTAACCAAATTTTCCAGCAGTCGAAGCTATAACAAAAGCTGCGTATGTTAAAATATAACCTACTGTAAAATGAATTAACCCTACTAATCTAGCTTGAACAATTGATAAAGCTACAGGTTTATCACGCCAGCGAACTAAGTTTGCAAGAGGTGTACGTTCGTGAGCCCAAACTAATGTTTCTATAAGTTCTTGCCAATAACCTCTCCATGAGATTAAGAACATAAATCCAGTAGCCCAAATTAAATGCCCAAATAAGAACATCCAAGCCCATACAGATAAACTATTCATACCATAAGGATTATAACCATTAATTAATGGAGATGAATTTAACCATAAATAATCACGTAACCAACCCATAATATAGTTTGAAGACTCATTAAATTGAGCAGCATTTCCCTGCCAAATTGTTACGTGCTTCCAATGCCAATAAAAAGTAACCCAACCAATTGTATTTAGCATCCAAAACATTGATAAATAGAAAGCATCCCAAGCTGAAATATCACAAGTACCACCACGTCCAGGACCATCACAAGGGAAACTATAACCAAAATCTTTTTTATCAGGCATTAATTTAGAACCACGAGCATCTAATGCTCCTTTAACTAAAATTAAAGTTGTTGTGTGTAATCCTAAAGCAATAGCGTGATGTATTAAAAAGTCACCCGGGCCAATAGTTAAGAAAAGATCATTTTTATCATTATTAATAGCTTCTATCCAACCAGGTAGCCATATTTCACTACCGGCTGCAGAAGCTGGGCTTTCTTTTGAAGATAATAAAAGATCAAATCCATATACTGCTTTTCCAGAAGCAGCTTGAATAAATTGAGCGAATACAGGTTCTACTAATATTTGTTTTTCTGGTTGACCAAATGCAACTACAGTATCATTATGAATATATAGGCCTAATGTATGGAAGCCTAAAAATAAACTAACCCAACTTAAATGCGAAATAATTGCTTCTTTATGTTCAAGCATTCTAGCTAAAACATTATCTTGGTTTGCTTCTGGGTCATAATCTCGTACGAAGAAAATCGCACCATGTGCAAATGCACCAACCATTAAAAATCCTGCGATATACTGATGATGAGTATAAAGAGCTGCTTGTGTTGTAAAATCTTTTGCCATAAACGCATAAGGTGGGATTGCATACATATGTTGAGCAACTAAAGATGTTATAACCCCTAATGCTGCTAATGCTAAACCAAGCTGCATATGTAAAGAATTTGTAATTGTATCAAACAAACCTTTGTGACCAGCACCTAATCTACCACCTGGTGGGCGATGAGCATCTAAAATCTCTTTCATATTATGCCCAATCGCAAAATTTGTTCGGTACATATGCCCAGCAATTATAAATACAACTGCAATTGCAAGATGGTGATGCGCAATATCAGTAAGCCAAAGAGATTGCGATTGTGGGTGGAAACCACCTAAGAAAGTTAAAATCGCTGTACCTGCTCCTGTTTGTGTACCAAAAATATGTTCTACAGTATCAGGATTTTGTGAGTACACATTCCAATTACCATCAAAAAAAGGTGTTAAACCTTCAGGATGTGGTAAAGTTGTTAAAAAATTATCCCAACGAACATGAATACCTCGTGATTCTGGAATAGCTACATGAATTAAATGTCCTGTCCAAGCTAATGAGCTAACTCCAAATAAACCTGTTAAATGATGATTTAATCTTGATTCATTGTTTTTAAACCAAGATAAACTAGGACGGAACTTTGGTTGTAAATGTAACCAACCAGCAAATAATAATAAACTAGATAAACCTATTAAAAAAATAGACCCAACATATAAATCATTATTTGTTCTCATCCCAATAGTATACCACCAATGGTAAACACCAGAGTACGATATATTTACAGGATAAAAAGCTCCACCTTTTGTAAAAGCTTTCATTGCAAGTTCACCAAAATGAGGATCCCAAATTGTATGAGCAATGGGTTTAACTTTTAAGGGATTTAAAGACCATTGTTCAAAATTCCCTTGCCATGCAACATGGAATAAATTACCAGATGTCCAAAGAAAAATAATTGCTAAATGTCCGAAATGGGAAGCAAAAATTTTCTGATATAAATTTTCTTCTGTCATGCCATCGTGGGTTTCGAAGTCATGAGCTGTTGCAATTCCAAACCAAATTCTTCGAGTTGTCGGATCTTGTGCTAAAGCTTGGCTAAATTTTGGAAATTTAGTTACCATAAATATTTTACCTCGTTAATTTTATCCTACAGAAATAATTCTTGCTAAGAAGAAAGACCATGTTGTTCCAATACCACCTAATAAATAATGTGCTAATCCTACAGCTCGACCTTGTGTAATGCTTAATGCACGAGGTTGAATTGCTGGGGCAACTTTAATTTTATTATGAGCCCAAACAATTGACTCGATAAGTTCTTGCCAATAGCCTCGACCACTAAATAAAAACATTAAACTAAATGCCCAAATAAAATGTGCTCCAAGGAAGATTAAGCCATAAGCTGATAAAGCTGAACCATATGATTGGATTACTTGTGACGCTTGTGCCCATAAGAAATCTCGTAACCATCCATTAATAGTAAGTGCACTTTGTGCAAAATTGCCACCCGTAATATGAGAAACAGTACCAGTAGGTGTTACTGATCCCCAGACATCCGATTGCATTTTCCAACTAAAATGGAAAATAACTACAGATATCGAATTATACATCCAAAACAAACCTAAGAATACATGATCCCAAGCTGAAACTTGGCAAGTACCACCTCTACCTGGACCATCACAAGGGAAGCGGAAACCTAAATTAGCTTTGTCCGGTATTAATTTTGAACTACGTGCGTATAAAACACCTTTTAGTAGAATTAAGACAGTAACATGAATTGTAAAAGCATGGATATGATGAACCATAAAATCTGCTGTACTTAATTTTATTGGCATTATTGCAATTTTTGATCCAATAGAGACAATATCCCCACCAAAAACATAACTTGCTGTTGTTAATGCATTCGGCGCAGTACTTCCTGGTGCTAATAAATGTAAATTTTGAATTGCTTGGGCAAAAATTGGTTTTAACGGAATACCTGTATCAGAAAACATATCAGGAGCACGTCCTAACGCTCTCATAGTATCGTTATGGATGTATAATCCAAAGCTATGGAAACCTAGGAAGATACAAACCCAGTTTAGATGAGAAATAATAGAATCTCTATGACGAACAACTCTATCTAATAAATTATTATAATTTTTCGCTGGATTATAATCACGAACCATAAAGATTGCTCCATGAGCTGCACCACCTACAATACAGAATCCCCCAATCCACATATGATGTGTGAATAAAGAAAGTTGTGTTGCATAATCAGTCGCAATATATGGATATGGTGGCATCGCATACATATGATGAGCAACTATAATACTTAATGACCCCATCATAGCTAAATTAATTGCTAATTGAGCATGCCAAGAAGTTGTTAAAATTTCATAAAGACCTGTGTGGCCTGCACCAGTAAATGGTCCTTTATGAGCTTCTAAAATTTCTTTCATACTATGGCCAATTCCCCAATTTGTACGATACATATGTCCCGCAACAATAAATAAAACAGCTAAAGCTAAATGATGATGTGCTGTATCACTTAACCAAAGACCACCAGTTACAGGATTTAATCCACCTTTAAAAGTTAAAAAATCAGAATATTCACCCCAATTAAATGAAAAGAATGGAACTAAACCTTTTTTAAAGCTTGGGTATAATTGACCAATCAATTCACGATTTATAAGAAATTCATAAGGTAGAGGAATTTCTTGTGAAGCAACACCAGCATCTAATAATTTATTAATAGGTAATGCTATATGAATTTGATGCCCTGACCAAGAAAGACAACCTAAACCTAATAAACCAGATAAATGGTGGTTTAACATTGATTCAGCATTTTGGAACCATTCTAATTTTGGTGCAGCTTTATGGTAATGAAACCATCCGCCAAATAACATTAACCCTGACATTATTAATCCACCAATAGCAGTCCAATATAATTCAATTTCACTTGTTATACCTTCAGCACGCCATAATTGAAAAAATCCTGATGTTATTTGAACACCTTGAAAATTACCACCTACATCTCCATTTAAGATTTCTTGACCAACAATTGGCCAAACAACTTGTGCACTAGGTTTGATACCAATAGGATTATTTAGCCATGCTAAATAATTCGAAAAATATGCTCCATGGAAATGCATACCACTTATCCATAAAAATATTATTGATAATTGGCCAAAATGAGCACTAAAAATTTTTCTAGAAACTTCCTCTAAAGAGTTTGTTTGACTATCAAAATCATGTGCATCCGCATGTAAGTTCCAAATCCAAGTTGTTGTCTTTGGACCTTTCGATAATGTACGTGAGAAATGTCCTGGCTTAGCCCATTTTTCAAAACTAGTTGTATTAACAGTATTACGATCAACGAGAACCTTTACCTTGGCTTCTTGTTTTTTGGAGTTCATTTACCTTTTCCTCTCTGGAGACATAAAGATAGGAAACGCTCAAGTCCTATAAAACAATTTTTAAAAATTATTTCGAATTGAGTTTTCATTATTATAGTATAACATCTTTTCTCCAAAACCGAAACAACATATAAATTATATAATTATTTATTATATACTGTAAAAGACGTATATTTTAAAGAATATATTTTAGCTTTTTTTCGACAACAGAAAACCGTGTAGAAGCTAATTGGTTATATGGGTCCCAAAATAATGCAGCTTTATAGCAATTATACCCAGTGATACCGGAATTAATTTTTTCAAAGGAATACCCAAGATTTATTAATGCTAATGTATGATCAGGAATTATTTTGAGAGCTACTTTATAATAGTATATAGCATAATCATATTCTTCTAAATTAAAAAAAGTAAATCCTATAGCATTATATAAGTTCCCAAGTCCAATTTTATCATTAGGATCCCATAATTTTAGAGCTTTTCTAAATATTACAACTGCTTTGATAAAAAGATTTTTTTTTAAGTATAATTGCCCTAAATGATAGCAATCTTCATAATAAGGATGATCTTTTTTAACAAGTTCCTGTAATTTAAATATATTTTTTTCTAGCTTTTGCGTGTTAATTATTTGTTTTACAATATAATAACTTATTAAACATAGAAAAAAAAATAAGGCAATAGAATACAATAGTGGGAATATAGAATTCATTAATAAAATTTTTTATTAGATAATTTTTAAAAGTAATTAGATTAAAACTATTACATTTTTTATATTGACAGGATATTACTATTATAGTATACTATAACACAAGAGTTTAAATTTTTAGTAAAATTAAATAATAAATATTAATTATAAATATGTTAACAAACACAGAAGTTTTAATAGCTTTAGCTTTCGCAATTTTACCTGCATTATTAGCATTTCGTTTAGGGAAAACATTATATTCGTAAATATAATTTCTAAAGTTTTTTTTTAATATAAATCTATAAATAAGTTATAAGTATTTCAAATAATTTAAAAAGAAAATGATTAAACAGAATATCAAGAAAAAAAATACTCCAATATTTCCATTCACTGCTATTGTTGGCCAAGAAGAAATGAAACTTGCGCTAGAATTAAATGTTATTGATCCAAAAATTGGTGGCGTTATGATTATGGGTGACAGAGGTACTGGGAAATCAACTACAATTAGAGCTATTGCAGATTTATTACCTGAAATTGAAGTCATTAAAGATGATCCTTTTAATCGACACCCTACAGACGAAACTTTAGAAAAACCGGAGACAGAATTCATAAAAATACCTATGGTTGATTTACCTTTAGGTGCTACCGAAGATAGAGTTTGTGGTACAATTGATATAGAAAAAGCCTTAACGGAAGGTGTTAAAGCATTTGAACCAGGTTTATTAGCTAAAGCTAATCGAGGTATTTTATATGTTGATGAAGTTAATTTATTAGATGATCATTTAGTTGACATATTATTGGATTCAGCAGCATCAGGGTGGAATACAGTTGAAAGAGAAGGAATTTCTATACGTCATCCTGCACAATTTGTTCTTGTTGGCTCAGGTAACCCTGAAGAAGGTGAATTACGCCCACAATTGCTGGATCGTTTTGGTATGCATGCGGAAATAAGAACTGTAAAAGACCCGGATTTAAGAGTAAAAATTGTAGAAGAAAGAACTTTATTTGATTTAGATCCTTATGCGTGGGTAGATAAATATAAAGATCAACAGGAAGCACTGAAACAAAAAATTATTGATGCTCAAAAATTATTGGATAAAGTTGAAATGCCTTATGATTTCAGGTTAAAAATTTCAAAAGTTTGTAGTGATTTAGATGTTGATGGTTTACGAGGAGATATAGTTACAAATAGAGCTGCTAAAGCTTATACAGCGTTCCAAGGTAAAGAGATAATTACCATCGAAGATATTGAAAAAATCATTGTATTATGTTTACGTCATCGATTAAGAAAAGATCCTTTAGAATCTATTGATTCAGGTTATAAAGTTAAAAAGGTTTTTGAAGAAATTTTTGAAATTATTTAATAAAATTCTATTTTAAAAATAAATTAATAATTCGCTCATTAATATAATTAGAAAAGGAATGTTACTAACTAATATATACTGAAAAAAGCTTTTTTCAGCATATATTACTATTCTTAAAATAAACCTAACGTTATTGCTTTACTAATTGGTAAACAAGCCCCGATGCCTAACCAGATTGCGACAAATGTACCTACTAAAAAAACAGTAGAAGCTACAGGTCTTCTAAAAGGATTTTGAAATTTATTAACATTCTCTATAAATGGTACTGTTATTAAACCTGCTGGAACAGCAGCCATTGCTAAAACCCCTAATAGTTTATTCGGTAGTACTCTTAATAAGTTAAATGTTGGGAAAAAGTACCACTCAGGTAAAATCTCTAAAGGAGTTGCAAAAGGATTCGCTTTTTCACCTAAAGCTGAAGGTTCCATCACAGCTAGTCCAATAACTAATACAAAAGTTCCTAAAATACAAATAGGAAACATATAAAATATATCATTTGGCCAAGCGGGCTCACCATAGTAATTATGACCCATCCCTTTTGCTAACTTAGCACGTAATTTAGGATCTGTTAAATCTGGTTTTTTTAAAATCGACATAATATCTCCAATTATATATCTTTATTACAAATTAAAATTTTATTTTTTTGATAAATTTTATTTAATATCTACTAATGCTATTTATAACGGTCCCGAAATACCTTGTTTTCGTATCATTAAGAAATGTGTTATCATTAAAGCTGCTGCTACTAGTGGTAACACAAATGTATGTGCACTATAAAAACGCGTTAAAGTACTTTGGCCTACACTAACTCCACCACGTAGAAGTTGTACTATTGGTGGGCCAATAACAGGTACAGCCTCAGGTACACCTGTTACAATTTTGCAAGCCCAAAATCCTACTTGATCCCAAGGTAATGAATAACCAGTAACACCAAAAGAAACAGTAGTTACAGCTAAAGTTACCCCAGTCACCCATGTTAATTCACGTGGCTTTTTAAACCCTCCAGTTAAGTATACACGGAAAACGTGTAAAATTAACATAAGAACCATCATACTTGCAGACCAGCGATGAATAGAGCGAATAAGCCAACCAAAATTCACTTCAGTCATAATATATTCAACTGATGAAAAAGCTTCACTAATGCTAGGTCTATAATAAAATGTCATTGCAAACCCTGTAGCAACTTGAACTAAGAAACATGTAAAAACAATTCCTCCAAAACAATAAAAAATATTTACATGTGGTGGAACATATTTACTTGTAATATCATCAGCAATGGATTGAATTTCTAGTCTTTCTTCAAACCAATCATAAACCTTACCCATAATTAGTTTGTATCATTAAAAATTTATCAAACACAATTAGACTTAATTGCCAGAAACCAGATTTGAACTGGTGACACGAGGATCTTCAATCCACTGCTCTACCAACTGAGCTATCCCGGCTATCGAATTACTACTAATTGTAACACGGACTGCTTTTTTTAATTGAAAGATAATCAAATTTTTGATAGTAACGTTTTCCTTAGTTATTTATGAACCAATATTGTGATCCTTTATTTAAACGCTTAAAAATTAAATTTTTAAGCGTTTAAATAAGTTTATGCGGTGAAAGTTTTTTTGACATCAGAAATCGCCGTTTTTAAAATAGTTTCCGCCTCTGTTGTTAATTGTTTTGAGGAATTTACAATTTCTAAATATTCAGGTTTAGAACTTGTTAAATATTCACGAATACTTTTTATGAAAGTAGGAATATCTCCAACTTCTAAATCATCTAAAAATCCATTTGTTCCAATATAAATAACAGCAACTTGTTCAGCTACTGGAATTGGAGAATTTTGTGCTTGTTTTAAGATTTCTCTTAATCTTCGGCCTCGTGCTAATTGAGCCTGTGTTGCCTTATCTAGGTCTGAAGCAAATTGAGAAAACGCTTCAAGCTCATCAAATTGAGCTAATTCTAACTTTAATTTTCCTGCTACTTGTTTCATAGCTTTTATTTGTGCAGCAGAACCTACACGAGATACTGAAATACCGACATTTATTGCAGGTCTTAAACCTGAGTTAAATAAGTCACCAGATAAGAAGATTTGTCCATCAGTAATTGAGATCACATTAGTAGGGATATACGCAGAAACATCACCTGCTTGAGTTTCAATAATTGGTAATGCAGTCATACTACCACCACCCAGTTCATCATTCAATTTAGCAGCTCTTTCTAGTAAACGTGAATGTAAATAAAAAACATCACCTGGATAAGCTTCTCTTCCAGGTGGACGTCTTAATAATAAAGACATTTGACGGTAAGCTGAAGCTTGTTTTGATAAATCATCATAAACAACTAAAGTATGCTTACCAGTATACATAAAATATTCAGCGATTGCAGCCCCAGTATAGGGAGCAATATATTGTAAGGTAGCTGGTTGATCAGCATTTGCAGCAACAATTACAGTATAATCTAATGCTTCTCTTTCTTGTAGAGTAGTAACAGCTTGTGCCACAGAAGAAGCTTTTTGACCAATGGCAATATAGACACAAACAACATCTTGTCCCTTTTGATTAATAATTGTATCTAAAGCAATAGATGTTTTTCCAGTTTGTCGATCTCCAATGATTAATTCACGTTGACCTCTACCAATTGGAATCATAGCATCAATGGCAGTAATACCAGTTTGTAAAGGTTCGCAAACTGATTTTCTGCTAATAATACCTGGAGCCATAGATTCAATAAGACGACTTTCACTTACTTGCGCGTCACCTTTACCATCAATAGGGATAGCTAAAGGATCTAATACACGCCCTAATAAACCATCACCAACAGGTATTTGAGCGATTCGACCAGTTGCCTTTACTGTACTTCCTTCTAAAATCTCTCTACCATCACCCATAAGTACAGCACCAACATTATCATTTTCTAAGTTTAATGCAATACCTATTGTACCTTCATCGAATTCTAATAATTCACCAGCCATTACCTCATCAAGCCCATATACACGTGCAATACCATCTCCAACTTGAAGTACAGTTCCAATAATATCAATATTTAGATCCGTACTGTAATCTTCTATTTGTTTTCTAATAATATTACTTATTTCATTGGGGTTTGTCATAATAAACTCAAATTATTCTTCCTTAAATAAAAACTTTAAATTATAGAAAAAATTAATTACTGTTAAGAAGTAAATTTACTTATTAACAGTTTAACTTAATAAGTTTATTTCCATTTGCTTCGCTAAACCTTCTAGTTCACCACGTAAACTTAAATCAATTATCTTAGAATCAACTTTAATAATAAAACCACCTAAAATTTCTTTATCTATTCTAAATGTTACATTAATTTTAGAATAATAAGTTTTAGAAGTTGTAAACTCAGGTCCTAATAGTATTTTAAGTTTTTCTACTAATTGATTTTTTTGGTCTTTACTTAACAAAGATGCTGAATATACTTCCACAAATTTAAGACAAACAAAATCGTAAGCTTTATTCAAGAAAGTTTGTGTAATAACTTGAAGAAAACCTATTCTTTTTTTATCTACTAGCAACATTAAAAAGTTTGTTGTTGTAGCACTAGTTTTTGTTGTCAAACATTTTTTTAAAACGGTTTTTTTATCTTTATCAGCAATCAAAGGATTTGCCAAATATTTTTCTAAAGTTGGAGTTAATTTTAATATATTTAATAAATTTTCCATATCAAAAATAATTTGAAAGAAAACTTGAGTATCAGCATTTTCTTCTTTCAAATATAAATCTAAGCCTAATTGTAACAGGGCTTCTGAATATGGGTTTGCAATTTTTGAACCAAACATTGTGTTAGCCATTCTTATTCTCCTAATTGCGTTATTTTCAGATTTACAATAGCGGATTGTTCAGCTTTTCCTAATTGCTTTTTAAGCTTAAGAACTACTTGAGTTAATGCTTTTTTAGAAACTTCTTTAATAACGTCATTGAAAATTTTATTTTCTCTGTTACGGAGAACTACTATTGCTGTTGTGAATTTTTTAGAAAGATCATCTTTTCCTTGATCCCACTTAAGCTTCAAAACATTTTGTTTTGTTGTTTCCATTTGCTGGTTGATTTCTTTGATAATAATATCCATTTGTGCCCATTGTTTTTTCGCTTCATTATAACGTTTGTTAGAATCAGCTAAGCGTGTTTCAGCATTTTCAATACCTTCTACAATCTTTTCTTTACGTTCAGTAAGATTTTCTGTTAAAAATTTTTTTATTACAACAAATAATATAACTAATAACAAGATTATATTTATAATATTTGATTCAAATATATCGGTATTTAATGTTACTCCAAAATTTTCATTTGATACAAAGTACTGTATATAACTTTTCATTTTTTATTAATTGATTAATATATTTAAATTTTCATTGAGGCTTTTTAAAGATACTTCACTCGAAAACCTTGTTATTAGTTCATGATTTTTTTCATAATTTGGTTACTTAAAGAATCGATTTCAGTATCAAAACTTTTTAAAAGATTTTCCTTATTATCTTCAAAATTTTTAGTGGTCTCTAGTAAAAATTTATCAATAAATACTTCGGAAGATTTCATTTTTTCTTCTAAAATATCTTTATATAAATTTTGATAAGTTAATAAATCTAATGCTACTGCTTTGCGAGCTTTAGAGGTCTTCTTTTCATATTTTGTGTTTAATTCATTTGATTTTGTTAATATACGTGTAGCTTCAGATAAACTTTTACTGATATAAATGTTTCGTTCGTCAATAGTATCTAATAAAGGTGTATATAAGATAAAATTTAAAACAAACATAAAAATTACAAATTGTAATGCTATAACTGGTAGTGTTCCATCAAAATCAAATAATCCTCCAGTTTTTTCCGTACCTATTATTAAAATGGAGTTATAGTTATCAAACATTTTTTAGTTTTAATATTAAAAATAAAATTTTTTTTGGGAAAGGATAACTAATTACTACTTAAAGATTTTCTTAATTCGATAAGTAAGAAAATCTTTAAATAGTAACTATTATATTAATTAGTAAATGGGTTTGCAAATAATAAAGCTAAGGCTACAACTAAGCCATAAATAGTTAATGCTTCCATAAAGGCAAAACTTAGAAGTAAAGTACCACGAATTTTATTTTCTGCTTCTGGTTGACGAGCGATACCTTCAACCGCTTGACCAGCAGCAGTTCCTTGTCCAATTCCTGGACCAATTGCAGCTAAACCAACAGCAAGACCAGCAGCTATAACAGATGCAGCAGAAACAATAGAATCCATATACTTTATTCGTGGGTTAGATAAGAAAAAATTAACAAATTTCTAATACATCCTATATTATTAAGTAAAACTAATATAATTAAAGTTAATGACCTTCAACAGCTTCAGCAATATAAGCCCCTGCTAAAGTAGAAAAAATTAAAGCTTGAACGGAACTAGCAAACACACCTAATAACATAACTGGTAACGGTACAATTAGAGGTACTAATAAAGCTAATACTGAAACTGTTAATTCATCGGCTAGTATATTACCAAATAAACGAAAGCTTAGCGAAAGAGGCTTTGTAAAGTCTTCCAAAATATTAATTGGTAATAAAAGAGGTGTAGGTTCTATGTAGCGTTTAAAATAACCAAATCCTTTTGTACTTAAACCTGCATAAAAATACATAAAGGAAGTTAATAATGCTAAAGCTACAGTTGTATTTATATCATTGGTTGGGGCACCAAACTCTCCTTCGGAAAGCTTGATTAATTTCCAAGGAATAACAGCCCCCGCCCAATTACAACCAAAAACAAATAGAAATAAAGTCCCGATAAATGGTAACCATGGTCTATATTCTTTACCAAGTTGGTTTTGAGCAATCTCTTTAACAAATTCTACAACAGATTCCATAAAATTTTGCCAACCATTAGGAATCATATTTTTATTTGAAGTGCCTAAGAATGAAAATAAAAGTGTTAATAATATTACAAAAGAACTAACCAGTATGACTTGCCCATGAAAAGTAATATCATTTATTTCCCAATAAAGATGTTTTCCAACTTCAATATCTGATAAAAAGATTAATGAATTTAAATTAATAATATTAGTACTTTGAAGAATATTCATATTTAATTATAGTTAAAGAGATAAATTATAACACCTTATACAAAAATGCGTATACAGATGAATAGCATGGAGTTTAAACTACAAAAATTATAGTCTAAACTCTTTAAGGGATAAAAGTAAAGAAAAAAAAACTTTTCTATCATGTAACTATTAATTACCTAATGTATAACGAGTAAATCTTTTTATTCTTATATTTTCACCAAAAAGGCTTATTTTTTCTTTTATTAATTCGTCAACAGTAATATTAGTATCTTTTATAAATGGTTGATCAAGTAAGGTTAAATTTTTTAAGGTTTTCTCAACTCTACCTAAAATAATTTTTTCTTTAATATCATCAGGCTTATTATTTAAATCGTCTTTCCCTGCTTCAATTTCTTTTTCAGCAAGAAAAACATCTTCTGGTATTTCTTCACTTTTAATATAAAGAACATCTGGGCATGCTGCAACCTGCATTGCAATATTTTGAACCAATTTTTGAAATTCTTCACGACGTGCAACAAAATCTGTTTCACAATTAACCTCAATTAATACACCAATTCTCCCACCGATATGTATATAACTATTTACCAATCCTTCAATCGTTTTACGATTTATTTTTTGATGAGCAGAAGCTTGACCTTTTTCACGTAAACTTTTAATAGCCTCTTCAAAATTCCCATTAGATTCTAATAGAGCTTTTTTACAATTCATCATACCTGCGCCAGTTTTATGCCTTAATTCTCTAACTCTTTCTGCATCAATATGTAACATAATAATTTTTATCCTTGCTTATAATTTTTTTTCTTTACCATACTTACCCCTTAAGTTTTTAAGGAAGTTTGTTGTCCTAAACAAATACTATCTGTTATATTTTGAATAATATATTTTATTGACCTGATAGAATCATCATTGCCAGGTATTGGGATTGTCGTTAAGTCTGGATCACAATTAGTATCAAGAATTGAAATAATTGGAATATTTAACGATAATGCCTCTTTAATAGCAATAATTTCACGTTTTTGATCTATTATTACTAAAATATCAGGGACTTTTTTCATTCCCTTAACTCCATTAAAATATTTTTTAAGTTTTTCAAGCTCTTTTTTTAAATTTGATGCTTCTTTTTTAGGTAAATTACTAAAAGCATTTAATTTTTCTTGTGCTTCTAAATCATTTAAACGATCTATTCGACTTTTTATGGTCACCCAATTTGTTAACATTCCACCTAACCAACGATGGTTTATATAAAATGCCCCACATTTCTGTGCTTCAATTGCGATTAGAGAAGCAGCCTGTTTTTTTGTGCCAACAAATAAAAATGTTTGTTTTTTTGCAGAGGCTCTTTTACTAAAGTCACACGCTCTTTTTAAAAACTCAGTTGTCTGGATTAAATCTAAAATATGTATACCATTACGTTCCGCATAGATATAAGGAAACATTTTTGGGTTCCAGCGGTGAGCTTTATGACCAAAATGTACACCTGCATCTAAAAGTTGAGCCAATTCAATCTTAGCCATAAAAATAATTATCCTTTTTATTTTAAAATAGTTCAAGTCTTTATTTTAACTTATGTCTCTAAACAAATCGCATATATTAAATAATAATTATTATTGTTTTGATATCTATACTAATTAGTATAGCAGACTTTTAATATTTTAATTATATTTAGCATAAAGAATAAGCTTATTTTATTTATTATACTTAAATTTTACTAATTTTTTTAATTTTGATTCTTTTAATTTTACTAATTTTTTTAGGCTTAAATTATGTTCTTCTTTTACTTGTTTTTCAGGTAATACAACTTTTGTAAAAGTAATATCTTTATTAATGTAAAACCCTGTACCTGCGGGTATTAATCTTCCTGTTATGGCATTTTCTTTTAAACCCCTAAGCCAATCTGTTTTGCCTTGTATAGCTGCTCGTGTTAAAACCCTTGTAGTTTCTTGGAAACTCGCTGCCGCTAAAAAACTATCAGTTTTTAAAGAAGACTTTGTGATACCTAATAAAATAGGCCGAAATCCTAATTTATTATTATTTTTAATACAAAGGTTAATATATTGAGCTTGATCTAAGTCAATAATATCTCCGGGTAAAAAATATGTTTTACCCGGGTCTTCAATATAAACCTTCTGTGTCATTTCCCGAACAATTAATTCTACGTGCTTTCCAGAAATCATAACTCCTTGTGAAACATAAATAGCTTGTACCGAAGTTAATAATAACCCTTGCAAATTTTTTAAACTACGATAAGCTGATTCATAAGTAGACAATATTCCTAAAGAACAAAAATAACGGAAATATACATGAAGAAGAGTATGAGGGTTTAAAGAGCCTTGTGTCAAAGGTTGACCCACTGAAATAGATTCATACTTTCTAACTAATAATCTTTGAGATCGCAATGCTTTATAATAATTAATTTTTGATGGCTTTGTGGTAATTTGAATAAATGTGTTAGTATATCTTATAGAATTAATAAAACCTGGTTTTGTTGAAATTAATGCCTCAATTTTAGGTTTACGGGCTTCTAAAATATTATTAATCTTTGGTAAACCTTGTACAATATCACCAGTTATTAAACGTTCAAAGACTAGTTGCCCTAAAGTTTCCTGTCTTCGAATATAATCACCAGGAATTTTTCTAACTAAAGCTCCAGTAGAAAAAAAATAAGATTGCCCTAAATGTAAAACTATCTTATTCCCACTTACTTCTTTTATTAGACCATCCTCTCGAATTACAAGCTCATTATTAAATACTTTGGAAGGTTTAAAAAATTTATTTTGTTCATAGTTATGATTAACACTATCAAGAAATATTTCTTTATAATCCGCTTTTGTTGCCAATAAGATTTCTGATCTTGTTTTATTCGATTTTTTTTTAATACTTGAAATAATATTATTAAAAGGTGATAAAGTATCAAATGCACCAACAATAGTATAAGGATCAGTAAATTGTTTTTCCTCTACAAGTAAATTTACTTCAACATCACTTTTTTTTATTTCTTTTGGAATTAGATTATCAAAAATAAAAAGTTGTGAGTAGATAATACTAATTTGAGAGTGTGAATTTTTTTTCTCAGGCTTTTTAAACTCAAAAACAAGTTCTGTATCATCTAGATCGACAGGATAATCGATTATTAAGGGAGAATCAATAAATTGTATTGACTTATCGATTTTAACTTGTTGACCAGATATAATCTGTACTTTAAAGTCTTCAACAATTAAATTCAGAGGTGTAAAACAATTAGAATTTAAAACAGGTTGTGCATATTCATTTGTAAATTCGTAACGTGTTATAGGACGAATATATAAGAATGTCTCACCATTAATATTCTCTAATTCGATATAACTTAAATAAGAGACCAAAAATTTACCCAATATTAATTCCCCAGGATAATAGATTTGCTCATTAAAATTTTTATAGAATTTTAATTCTTTGTCTAATAGATATCTTTTACCTGGCTTCACAATAATAGATTGAGTTGATTCCTCCATCTCAAAATAGATAAAACCATTTATGGATATAAAATAATCAGGAAAGATTTCTTCATATTTTTTTACATAATCACCATTTTTAAATTTGAAATCTTTTTTTTTTGATGCTGTTTGGATGGTTGCTTCAGGCAAATAAAAAATTGTTGATCCAGATTTTAGTTTAGTATTTAATTTATTTCCTATTACTCTTGGTTTATAAAGATTTGAAATATAAAAACTACCACCAGTTTTTGTTTTATATCTTTTGTCACATAGTGAACCAAAAGAAAATAGTTGTTTATTTACTAATTGTGGTTTCAGCCTGATTTGATAGTTATGCGAGAGATAGACTTTGCAACTAGAAACTTCTACATTGTTACTCTCGAGAAAAATCCGAAATATACTGTTGCTATTTATATAATTTTGAGTTTTTAAACCAAGTAACTCTTGAGTTAATTTATTTCTAGAAAATCTAATAAACCCCCCCATAGTAGTAACGATTTTGGATTGTGCAATAGACTGATCTTTATAAATTTTTTCTGATAGTCTAGCTCTTATAATGGTATCAAATGCGGCTGCTAAAACTTCTCCCGATAAAACCCAGAAACTATAATTTTTTTTACTTCTCTTTCTAAACTCTGCAATATTTTGTTTACGGTAGTCTTGTGGGTAACCATTTATACCTAAAATCAGTTTTCCTGGGTATCTTGCATTAACATATTTAATTTCTTTCTCCCCAAGAGTCATTTCTTTCATTTTAGGAGCAGCCTCTAATAAGACTTGGTTATCTCTAATATAAGTATGATTCTCAGAAAAAATTATCGTATCTTCTAGGATAGGAAGTCTAACAATTTTATTCTTATAGTTAATAACCCCTACCCAAGATTTATTTTTACTTAATAGAGCATCTTGACCATATTGAGTACGATAAGGACGTAACTTTAATTCAGACATAAAATCTAAATATCCAGAATAGTTTACACGGCCTTGACGGATTAGTTCACTGGTGAAAACTCCTCCTGTATGGAAAGTTCGCATTGTCAATTGAGTACCTGGTTCCCCAATTGATTGAGCAGCAATCAAACCAACAGTTTCACCTAATTCAACTAAATTCCCTAACGCTAAATTCCAACCATAACAATGTTGACAAACAGCTCGACGACACTCACAGGTTAAAGGAGATCTAACTAGAACTTTATTAATATTTGATTTAATTAAATTTTCTATAAGCAAAGGTGTCACTTGTTGATTTCTAAAAGCAATAATTTTTTGCGTACCAGGTTTAAATACCGGAGCAGCTAAAACTCTCCCATTAAGGAGTTCTCCAAGTGATAAAAACGCTTTATCATCCTCCTCTTTTATACTTTCTTGTAAAAAAACTCCTCTTTCAGTTTTACAATCTAACTCACTAATTATAATACTTTGAGCGACTTCAACAAGTCTTCGTGTCAAATAACCGGAATCTGCAGTTTTAATTGCTGTATCAACCAGACCTTTCCTAGCACCATAAGAAGAAATAATATAATCTGTAATTGATAATCCTTCTCGGAAATTCGTTCCAATTGCTCTATCAATAATTCTTCCACTTGGATCAGACATTAAACCTCGCATACCAACTAATTGTCGGACTTGTGAAAGATTACCACGTGCCCCTGAAAAAGCCATAATGTAAACAGAATTTAAAGGGTCAGTCTTTTTAAAAAACTCAATAAGTCTTTCTTTTAATTCTTCACTAGTAGTATTCCAAATATAAATAATTCTCTGAAATCTTTCTACTTCTGTAATTTCACCGTTCTTCGCTTGCACTTCAGTTAAAAACGCATCTAAAGATGCTCTACGCATAAGAGCATCTTTTACAGGCGGAATTCTTAAATCTTCAATACTTAGAGAAATAGCAGATTTAGTTGCATATTCAAATCCCATTTCCTTTAATTGGTCAACAAAATATGCAGCTTTTCTTTGACCATAATTTCTAAACGACCATTCAATAATTTTTTTTAATTCTTTTTTATTAATTGTATTATTTGAGAAAATATTTGCTCGTTTTATCATATCATTTCACCTCAGATTTATTTAATATATCGTTAACACATTGATTAAAAATAATACGGCCAGGTGTTGTACGTAGATATTGAACTAATAATTCACCAGCCATTGTTTCTTTCCTTTGTAAATTATTATAAACAATTAGCTGAATAGTCTTTGATAAATTAATTTTCTTTATAAACTTTAATGGGCTATCTAAATTGACATCATTAGGACAACGCACCCATACAGCGGAATGAAGCTGTAATTGTTTTTGATAATATGCAGAGATTACTTCATTAAAATTAGCAAAATAATTAGTTGAACCTCGTAAATTTTTTCTATTACGAGTAGTTAAATAATAAAATCCCAACACCATATCTTGTGAAGGTTGAATAGTCGGTTCACCACTAGAAGGAGATAAAAAATTATTAGGGGCTAATAAACATAATCTTGTCTCTAATTGTGATTCAAAAGATAAAGGTATATGTACTGCCATTTGATCACCATCAAAATCTGCGTTAAAAGATGAACAAACAAGAGGATGTAACTGGATAGCACGCCCTCTAATTAATACTGGATCAAACGCTTGTACTCCTAAACGATGTAATGTTGGTGCACGGTTTAAAATGATAGGATGTTTTTTCAAAATTTCTTCAGTTAAATACCAAATAAAAGGTTCATTACCATAAATAATTTTTTTAGCCCTTTTTATTGAATGGGATAGTCCTTGAGAAAGTAATCTATAAATAATAAAGGGTAAAAATAATTCAATAGCCATCTCATAAGGTAAACCACATTGATTTAGTTTAAGTTGAGGGCCGACAATAATCACTGAACGGCCCGAATAATCTACACGTTTACCTAACAAATTTTGACGAAATCTCCCTTGTTTCCCTTCAATAATATCAGCTAATGATTTTAACGGTCGTTTATTTGCATCTAAAATTTTAGAACCCCGTTTACCATTATCAATAAGTGTATCAACTGATTCTTGAATCATACGTTTTTCAGTTGAAATTACAACACTGGGAGCATGAACAGATAATAATCGTTTTAGTCGCTTATTTCTAATAATAATTTTTCTATATAATTCATTTAAATCTGAGGTAGCAAATCGCCCATTATCTAATTTTACAATAGGTCGAATTCCAGGTGGAAGGACTGGAAGAAAATATAATACCATCCATTCTGGTCTAGTATTTGTAGTTAAAAAATTTTCAAAGATACGAATTTTTTTAATTGCAGCTTCGATCTTTTTTTTAGCAGTCTCAAAAAACATTATATTTCGATTTTTTTCAATTTCTGTCTTTAAATCAAGTTTTTTTAATCTATGATATAGAATCTCAGCACCTTGACGTTTTTTCCCGTAATGAAAACCTTCACCTTCAGTATCATAAAAAGATGATAGAAAAACCTCTTCATATTTTGCGACATCCTCATCTTGATCTGGTTCTTTCCCATTATAAATAACAGCCTCTAGTTCATTAATAGGTGATGCTAACATGGCTGACAAAAGACTTGGTGATCCTTTTAAATACCAAATATGAACCACTGGAGATAATAATTTAATATATCCCATTCGATGTCGACGGACTCGAGATTCTGTCAATTCAACACCACAGACTTCACAAAACGAAACATCTTTTTTTTTATATTTATGTAAACCACAAGCACATTCCCAATTTTTAATAGGTCCAAAGATTTTTTCACAAAATAATCCACCTTTTTCAGGTTTATGAGTCCGATAATTAATTGTTTCTGGTTCAGTAACTTCACCTACTATTTCTCCATTAGGTAAAACTTTTTCTGCCCATTCTCGAATACGTTCTGGAGAGGCTAAATTAATTTTTACATAATCAAATTTTTGTTTTAAATTTTTCATTTTTTTTTAATATTTATATTTATAAATTTAGACTAGTTTAGGTTTAAGAAGCGTTAATAAATTAACTTTATAGGAAGTTATTTCTCCATTATATAATTTACCAATTTCATGGGTCGTCATATCTAACCCTAATGCGTTTAATTCTCGTAGTAATACATTAAAAGATTCTGGGATACCAGGTTCTGGTATATTATGTCCTTTAATAATAGCAGTAAAAACCTCATGTCGACCATTAATGTCATCTGATTTGATAGTTAATAACTCTTGTAAAGTATAAGCTACTCCAAAGGCTTCTAAGGCCCAAACTTCCATTTCACCAAATCTTTGCCCACCATGTTTTGATTTGCCTCCAAGAGGTTGTTGAGTTACAAGTGAATATGAACCTGTTGAACGTGCATGCATTTTTTTATCCACTAAATGAATAAGTTTTAAAATATAAGGTTTTCCAACTAAAACCGAATTATCAAATATTTCACCAGTTCTTCCATCAGTCAACAAAATTTTTCCAGGAGAAAATTTATTAAATAACCAAGATTTATTAGTTTTTTTTGCCGCTTTTTTTAAGGCTTTATTTATCAGCATACGAGAAGCATCTGGCTTATACATTTCATCAAAAGGAATTACTTTAAACCTACGATTTAAATAATCTCCTGCAAAACCAAGCAAACATTCAAAAATTTGACCTACATTCATTCGTGAAGGTACACCTAAAGGATTTAATATAACATCTACTATTGTACCATCAGGTAAGAATGGCATATCGTCTGTTGGAATAATTTTTGAAATAACACCTTTATTACCATGGCGGCCTGAAAGTTTATCACCAATCCTAATTTTTTTTGTTTGAGCTATTGAAATACAAACCCACTCATAAATACCTGCACCTAGGTTATCACCTTTTTCACGGGAAGCTGTTTGTATTTCTATAACACGACCAGAAATACCATTCGGTACCCTCAAAGAAGAATCCTCAGGTTCTGGTGATTCAATATTAAATATAGCTCGTAGTAATCTACTTTCAGGTAATTCATCTTCTTCTAGAATAGGAGTGATTTTTCCGACTAGAATATCACCGCCATTAACAAAAGTTCCCTTTTTTATTATCCCATTGCTATCTAAATTATCAAGCTCCTCTTCCTCGATATTTGGTATTACTGTTGTTATTTCTTCTAATGTCTCCTTGTCATCTATAAGTTCAAGCTCATATTTTTCTATGTGAATGGAAGTGAAGATATCGTCTTGTACTAATCTATCACTAACTAAAATAGCATCTTCAAAGTTGTAGCCATCCCAAGGCATATAAGCAACTGTTAAATTTTGTCCTAAAGCTAGTTCACCACCTTCTGTTCCAGGACCATCAGCAATAATTTGTCCTGGTTCAACAATTTCACCATCCCAAATTAACGGCTTTTGATTGATTATAGTTTCTTGATTTGAACGACGATATTTATCTAAAAAATATATTTTAGAATTTCCTACATTTTTATTATCAAGAATTCTAATACGATCTGAGCAGACAGAATCAGTAATTCCATTTAATAAATTTATTAAGACTACTTGAGAATCAGCAGCAATTTGATGTTCAATACCTGTACCAATAATAGGTTTTTTTGGGTATAATAATGGGACAGCTTGTCTTTGCATATTTGATCCCATTAAAGCACGGTTAGCATCATCATGCTCTAAAAATGGTATTAAAGATGCCCCTACTGCAAGTATTTGGATAGGTGAAACTGCTAAAAAATTAACAGTACGAGCATCGACCATTATAAACTCGTTAAAAGAACGTACAGGAACAATTTTATTCTGAAAAAAATCATCTTTTGTTAATAACACATCTCCTGACGCAACATTATAATTAGCTTCTTGCTCAGCAGTCAAATAAACTGGTCCTAATGAATAAAGGACTTTTCCTTTGTATACACGAAAAAAAGGAGTTGTAATAAAACCATAATTATTAATTTTAGCATGCGTTGCTAAAGATGAAATTAACCCAGCTTTTTGTCCTTCTGGTGTTTCTATTGGACATAATCTACCATATTGAGTTGGGTGAATATCTCTTGCTGCAAAGCTAACATGTTCACTATTTAACCCTCCTGGTCCTAAAGAGCTAATTCTTCTTTTATGTGTTAATTGCGCTAAAGCATTTACCTCGTCAAAATATTGTGATAAAGGACTTAACCCAAAAAATTCTCTTATAACAGAGGTTAAAACCTTAGAGTTTAACAACTCATTAGGCATTAATGTTTCTTTCGAAAATAATTTGTCTTTATTAATCTTATTAGTTGTAACTTTTCCTATTTTAGTTTTTTTAGGCTTAGATAATTTTTTTTTCTTTACACGAAACATATCTGCCGTTAACTTTTCATCACTAATAATTTTTTTTTTTATTCGTCCAAGAGCCACGCGAACTTGAAGTTGTAATAATTCACCAACTGAACGAACTCTTCGATTTTCTAAATTATCTATATCATCAAGTTTTTCATTATGAAAACTAATATAAATCAATTTATCAATAACTTTTAAAATATCCAAAGAGGTTAAAGTTCTTCGATTTGGAGGCAAATTAATATCTAATTTTTTATTAAGTTTAATACGACCTACTTCACCTAAATCATATACACCTTTATCTAAAAGACGTTCATTTATTAATTCTTGAACCCTAAAAATAGTAAGCAAAATACTTCTATTATAAGCTTCATTACGTTCTTTACTATCCCCGTTATTTTGGATCATCTTATTAAAAATAACGTAACGCATAACATCTAAACTCTTTATCAAAAAATCAAAATTTTGTACTGTTTGGTATACTTCAGATTCTTCCAATGAAAGTCCAACAAGAAACCAATTTATAGGGATTTTATATTGTTTATCAAATTTAACCCAAATTAAATTATACTCTAATTCAAAAGTTAACCATGACCCATACTTGGAAATAATTGTCCCTTCGTAAGAAACTTTTTTTTCCTTTATTATCTGTTTATAATAAACTCCAGGACTTCTAATTATTTGGCTGATAATAATTCTTTCACAACCATTAAAAATAAATGTTCCTTTTTCAGTTAACAATGGAATTTCACCAAAAAATACTCGTTCTTTTTTTGATAAGTCTTCTAGTTGTATTGTGTCATTTTTTAATATTTCATGTTTTTTTAATGACATTAAAACATAAATTCTTAGATTATAATTACCTTTTTTTGTTAAAGCATTTAAAATAGCAAAGCCAGGGTAGTATATCTTATATTCTTGACCATAAATTATCAACTCAATACCACTATTACTATTAAGAATTGAAGGACAATTTGTTAACTCTTCAGATAACCCTTCAGTTAAAAACCAACAGAAACTTATTCGTTGAACTTCTGATAAATCTGGCAAAATTATCGGAGATTTTTGTTTTAAATTTTTTATAGAATTTTTCATATTGTATGGAAATTTTTATTATAGAATTATCATATATCTAAACGGGATATTGCAAATAAATAAAGCCTAGAAATTTTTTTACACGTAATATATATCTTTTTAATATAACAAAGTATTTTTACTAGAATCTTTTGTGCCTTATACTATACTAAAAGTTTTTTTAAATAAATTATTTTTTTTTCTACTTGCAGCATTTTTATGAACAATTTTTTTTTTAACACCTTTATCAATTCTACTAACTACTAAAGCAAGTGAGACCAAAAGTTTTTTCTTAACATCTTCAGGAATAGGCTTACCTACAATAATTTCATTATTATTTTTATATTCTTTTATAAGATTTAAATGTATTTTTTCGTAATACTTTATTAACGATTTATAGGCATTATTTTGTATATTATTTCTTTTATTTATCTTAATACGTTTTTTCGCAGATCTACTATTAGCCATGTTTTATTAACTCCAATAAAAAATAATATATTAATGTATAATTATATTATAAAGTAGTAGACTTTTTTTAAGCAAGTTTTGAGAAATATATATTTAGGAGAGAGTCGGATTCGAACCCACGGAACGCGTAAACGTTCATCTGATTTCAAATCAGACGCAATCGACCATCTCTGCCATCTCTCCAAAAATTTAAATATTTTAATTAATTATAAATATAATTCTGTTAAATCAAAAGACAATAAAAAAAGGTTGCCAAAAAGGTGGGGCTCATAATAAAAATATATCATATTATTATTATGACACCACAAATTTAATTATTTCCATTTAATAGAAGCTGGGTTAGGATTTTTACCTATAGAAAAATCTCTTTTTCCAACAGGCATTCTACCTTCATTAGACGTTTCAGGAAATACACCATCTTTTGGATGTAAAAATTGTATTTCCCCTCCTGGGAAGATTCTATAAATTTTATAATCTTTAATCTTTAATTTTCTTAATTGTGTACCTAAAGCAAGACATTGCTCTTTACGAGCAAGGTATAAAAGATTTTGACCTAAAAGCATTAAAGCTGTTCCGGCTGTAGGCATTTCAAATAGCTGTTCTTGAGTAGAATTCCAAGTAATCACATACTTTTCTTCAACCTCAGCTGAACGTAACCAACCACCAGTACTACCACCAAAAATTGGCATGAATTGACTAGGATAAATTGACATTATTTTGTTAATTTATTATTTGATTTGAAAATTTAATAAATTTATTTAAATTTTAGCGGAGGCCGGATTTGAACCTGCGACTTTCGGGTTATGAGCCCAACGAGCTACCAAACTGCTCCACTCCGCAAAGAATTAACGCAAAATATTATTCGGGACGGCAGGATTTGAACCTGCGGCACCCTGCTCCCAAAGCAGATACGCTACCAAACTGCGCTACGTCCCGTTAATGATTGATATGCTGCTACAGCATATCAACACTAAATAATGTATGTCAAGAAAATACTATTACTAGCAAAGATTTTAAAATTCTATGATGCCGCTTCTTTTGCAGCGTACATCACCTCTAATGTAATTAGTTCCATTTTTTGTTCTCGTGCAAATTTTTCAGTGTTTCGCTTAATTTTTCCTCTAACAAAACCTGGGATTTTTGTTAATTCTGTTTGCGACTCTAGATTCCATTTAATTTTTGAACTTTCTAAATCCCCAGATAGACCTGCACTCAAAATTTCTTTTGTATCATGACCACCAAAAATCTCTAAGAGGTGATCTTCCATACCTAAAGTAAAAGAATTATATATTAAATCCGCAATTTGATTTGCTCCCTCATAACCAAGAAATGGACGATAACTCAAAGGAAAATTTTGAATATGAACAGGAGCAGAAATTACACCACATGGTATATTTAGACGTTTAGCCACATGTCGTTCCATTTGAGTCCCAAATATCACAGCAGGTTCTACTTTAGCAATTAAATCTCCAATTAAATTATGGTCATCTGTAATAACAATTTCATCACATAAGTCGCCCACTTCTTTTTCAAACCAAGATTTATCATATTTACAATATGTCCCTGACCAAACAACATTGATTCCCATTTCTCTTGTTAAAATTTTTGTCATAGCAGCAGCATGAGTAGAATCACCAAATACGATTGCTTTTTTACCTGTTAGGTTTTGGCAATCTATTGATCTAGAAAACCATGCAGATTGTGATACAAAACGTGTTTGTATATCAATATACTTTTCAAAATTAACATCAGCTCCATTATCATTTAAAATATATTGTATTTTTCTAATGCAGTTTGCAGTCTCAACAACTCCCATAGGAGTTGTATCAATATAAGGCATATTGAACTCATCCTTTAAATACTCAGCAGTTAATAAGCCAATTTCTCTATAAGGAACTATATTAAACCAAGCTTTAGGTAAATGTTTTAATTCTTGGACCGATGCACCTTCAGGTATAATAGCATTAATTTTAATGTTTAAATCTGACATTAATCGTTTTAATTCAGCAATATCATGCTGATTATGGAAGGCTAAATTAAAAGAACCTATTATATTTACTGATGGTTCTAGAGTTTTTGATATATCTAATTGCTTAATTTTTTGAGCTTTTTTTATATAAAATTGTACAATTTGCTCTAAAGTACGATCAGCTGCTTGCATCTCATTAACCCTATAATGGTTCACATCTGCAAGTAGAACATCAGCCTGAGTTTCTAGTGATGCACGGTTAACAAAATTTTGTAAATCCTCTTGTAAAATACTTGACGTACAAGTAGGAGTTAATACAACTAGATCTGGTTTTTCTTCCTTATCTTTTCTACTAATATTATTAACAACTTTTTCTTGTGACCCTCTAGCTAAGACATGTCTATCTACAACACTTGCTGTTACTGCTGTAAAATCTCGTTTTCTTTCTAACATTGATCGCATAACATTAAAATAATCGTCGCCTAAAGGTGCATGCATAATAGCATGAACATTTTTAAAAGAGCTTGCAATTCTAAGAGTCCCAATATGGGCAGGGCCAGCGTACATCCAATAAGCCAATTTCATAGGATATATATTATATTATTTTAATTAATTTGGAGCATTCGATTCGAATCACTCCCTAGAGTATACAGTACAGTATAGTATAGTACATATTTTGAATATAAAAAAGATCCTTACTTATAAACATATCTTTATAAAAAATTGTTTTCCCCCCTAACCTAATAGTAATATTATTTTTCAGGGTCGATGCCCGAGTGGTTAAAGGGGGCGGATTGTAAATCCGCTGGTTTACCTACGTTGGTTCAAATCCAACTCGGCCTATTCAATTAAGTGGTGGTCTTTTTGGTGCTTTATCTTTTCTAATCCTATCCCACCAAATAAAGTCAGGACCATCTCTACCTAAATGTACTTCTACTGCTTCCCTTATAAATTTATTCTCATCGTATTTACCAAGAAAAGCTCTAACAAAACAAGGGATATATAAGGTTAACCAACAAAAGAAAGCCATTAAGGTTACTTGTGACCTAATATAATCATTGACAATAAAGGCTTCTGTAAATGAAATAAACATTTCATTAATGATACCCTGTAAAGATACAAGCATTATACTGTACATTATGTTATATCTCACCAGTCGATCACCTGGTATCTTATAACGTATAAAAAACCCATACCCTATCGATAAATATATAAACGATAAGAACGGAATCTGTTGTATCATATCAATTGATTCAGTGACAAAATTTGGCATAAAAAGCCTTAAAACAAGAGGATGATCATTTTTCAATAATGGTATATGTAAATTAATCATATCTAAATACGGTACAGCATATGCAAGCGCTGATAAGCCTCTTGTAAAAATTAAATTATTAAAAGCTAAAAACCATTGTCTAGGTTTTTTAAAATTAAATTTTTGTTCTAATATAAATGCAATAATTAAAAATAAAGCCAAAACAGTAATTTCTGCCCAATACAAACCTAATGCGATCCCAATAGCTTCTTTCATAATTAATCTACAAAATTCATAGATAACTAGTATATCATAATATATATTATATTCGATTGCTAATTATGTTATTAGATAGTATATCATAAATTGTCTAAAATACATTAACCAAAAAAAGATTGTTTAAAATTTAAAAATTCAAGATTATATTTAACTTTTGCACGATTTGTTTTCCCACCAGAAATAACTTTCCTAGGAAAATATAATAACCAAAATTCCGAAAATGAGATATAACTAATTAAACTACTAAATATTAAAAAAAAGAAACCAAAGTAAATCAGTTGAATACCTGGATCAGATTTAAGCTGTATACCAGTTGAAGAAATTACATCAATTAAATTCAAACTTATATAATCTGTATTATATATCATGTCGCCAATATTACTACTTTTTAGAAATTTACCTTCATCATTATACAAACTTATTTGTCCTCGATTATCTTTGATAAGGACAATAAAACTTTTAGTATCTTTTTTTACACTAGGTAATGAACTTAGCCAAATTTTTTGATTTGATGTATTAATTTTTGATATAGGTAATTGAAGACTTACTCTAGAAGTATTATCTTTAAAATACTTTAATCTCAACCCTAATATTCCCCAATCAGTTTGATATATTATTAAATCTTGAAGTAATAATGGATTATTTACAGAAATAGTTTTTCTTTGGATTTCTTTACCATTACCATTTAAAATTGAAAAATCAGTATAAAACTGTTTAATTAAACCATTAGGAGTATAAATTGACCAAAAATCATTAACACGAAAAGTCTTTTGAGTAATAGAAGAAAAAAAGCCATTTTTTATAACATTTTGTATATGGAATACTTCTGTTTTAGGTATTAATTCTTGGGAATTAAATCCTTTTAATGCCCCTAATGTACTTCCTACTAAGATACAAATAATACTCAAATGGACTACAATCGGTCCAATCCGACTAATTAAACCTTTATAAGCATAAAAACTATTTGATTGTTGAAAAAGTGAGTATTGTTTATTTAATAGAGTATGGCTTAAATGACTAGGAAAAACTTTGATTGCATTTATTTTTGTCTGTAACTTATTGTATTGATTGATTTGTTTATAAAAATAGTACCGGCGAGAAAATTTAAGGGTAGGTAATTGCTGAATAATGGTACAGCAAGCTAAAGAAAGACCTAGAAGGCCTAATAATAATAAAAACCACCATGCACTATAGATATTATTAAAACCAAAGAATAAAAGTAGACGCCAAAGTGGTAAATTAAGGATTAATGTTGAATAATTTTTTTGGTAAAAGATAATTTCTTTATTCTGTTCAATAATAGTACCAATACTAATTACTAATGAAATAATTAATAATATTAGGATAGCTAATTTTAAATTAGCTAAATATTTAAAAAAACGTTTAATCATAAAGATAAATAATAAAAATAATAGGGTTTTACCAAAACGAAATGTAGGCAAAAATTTTAAGCCATACGAAGCCTTCCGGATGATGACCAACCTTCTACAACTTCCGCACGTAAAGGATCAATTCTTGTCATTGGAACAGTTTTTTTAATCGCTAACAAAATGTCATTCGTATTAAACTCTCTATCTTCAGTAAAAGCTACGTACATAGCTTCGATAATAGTTTGTTCGATTTCTGCCCCAGAGAACTTGTTAGTTGCTTTACTTAGTTTGTTAGTATCATAAGTCTTCCAAGTTTGAGGTCTAAAACGTCTTAAATGGATCTCAAAAATTAATATCCTATCTTCTCTACTTGGTATAGTTAAATGGAAAATTTCATCGAAACGACCTTTTCTAACTATTTCAAGTGGTAAAAGGTGAATATCATTAGCTGTAGCAATAACAAAGACTGGGACTTTTTTCTCTGCTAACCAAGTGGCCAACGTTCCTAAAACACGTAACGTAGTACCACCATCTAAGCTCATTTCGGAATCTGCAAAAGTTTTATCAATTTCATCAATCCATAAAGCACACGGGGCTAATGATTCGGTAATACGAATCATTTCACGAGTTCGGGATTCAGACTCACCTACAACCCCAGCAAATAATCGACCAATATCTAAACGTAAAAGAGGTAAGTTCCATTCATAAGCAATTGCCTTTGCTAGCAAGCTTTTTCCAGTACCTTCCGACCCAACGAGTAATAAACCTCTTGGTGCAACTAAACCGTAATTGACAGCTTTTTCAGTAAAAATTTCAGCTCTTTGGTTTAACCATAGTTTTAAATTTTTAGCCCCACCAACATCTTTTAAACTAGTTTTAACTGACCAAAATTCTAAAAGTTCAGTTTCACTAATAACTTGGCGCTTTTCTTTTAAAATGAGTGATATAACATTTTCATCCATTTTATTATAGATAACAATTGCTTTACCTAAAATTCTTCTAATCTTTTCTAAAGAAAGACCTTGGCACGCCCGAATAATTTTATCTATCATTTTTTTTTTAAACCGACCTCTTAGGACTAAATTTTTACTCAGACGTGCTAATTCTTCATCTATTTCGACTGGAGTCGGCAGATTAAATTTTAGAATAGTAATGTGATCTTTTAATTCATTTGGTATTTGAATTTCAGAATCAATAATAATTATTGTTTTAGGTTGTACTTTTAATAGTTGCAATATATTGCGCAATTTCCTTGAAATTGTTAAATCCTTTAAAAAACGCTTAAAATCTTTCAGAATAAAGATACTAGGAGTTCTTGAATTAATTTTTTCAATAAACTCAATAGCTTCTAGTGGATTTCTTTTTGCAAATTCATTTTTTATTGGGTTTAACTTATATCCTTGAATAAAATCCCAAACATATAAACTACTATAACTTTTATTAACAATACTATTACGGAGCGTATATTCTAAACGGTCTTCTTCGATAGTTAAAATATAAATAATAGGATAGCGAGCGTTTAATAAAACTAAAAGTTCTTCTTCAAAAATCATAACAAAATATTTTTTATTTTTTTTAAATCTATTAATTAGATACTTAAATTTTTTCTTTTTTTTCGTCGACGATTGTTTATCACTTTACGTCCTTGTTTCGTTTTCATACGAGCACGGAAACCAGAAACTCCAACAGCTTTTTTATTTGTTCCACCTAAGGTTCTTTTTGTCATATCATTTTGTTATATAATATTCTATTTTTTGCAATAATTGTAATAAATAACTTTTACTAAAATAATACTATAAATATAAATCATTTGTCTATTTTAGTCAATCTTATTCATCAGTTAAAATAATATTAGAAATAAAGATTTCAAAAATTATTGAATCTCTACAATCTTTAAGTGTAAGATTTAAAAGGTTGATAGCTCTTTCATCATAACGTAGAAATGGGTCTTTTTGAGCATAAGCTTCCCAACTAGTTGCATCTAGTAAAAAGTTCATATTTTCTAAATGTTTATACCAATAAAAATCAATGTATTTAAAAAATATAATCCGGTTATATCTCTCTAAAATTCTTGAATCTGTTGAGGAAGAGTAACGAAATTCTTTATAAACATAACTTGACCATAACTGTTGATAAAGAAATTTTTTTAAGGTAGAAAGTTTATCTAAGTTATTATAGATTATACCATTTGAAATAGATAATCTATTTAATAGGCAAAGAATTTGTTTTGGAAAAACAATTTCTTTGCCTTCTTGATTTTGAAAATCTAGATAATCAATAAAATCATCTAATAATCCTTCACTAAATTCCATAACTAAATCACGCATAAATGTAGTAGAAAGTACTTTTTTTCTTAAATAATAAATAACTTTCCTTTGTTTATCTAAAACTTGGTCATACTTATTTAACGTTTTCCTTTGATCATAATAAAAACCTTCAACTTTCTGTTGAGCTGAGTTTAGAGAATCTGATAAAAATTTATAATCTAGAATTTCACTCTCGATTTTTAATTTTTGCATTGTTTTTTTAATCTTATCACCCCCAAAAACTCTAATTAATGGATCATTTAAGCTTAAAAATAATTTAGAGCTTCCAGGGTTGCCTTGTCGACCAGCACGCCCTCGTAATTGGTTATCGATTCTTCGGGATTCATGACGTTCAGTACCTATTACATAAAGCCCTCCTAATGATTTAACTAAGTTAGATTCTTCTTTTTGTTTCTCTGTATACTTTATCAATAATTGATTATAGAGCTCATTGATAAAAGTTTCTAAAAGATTTAATTTTTTATTAGATATATCAAATACGGTTAAAAGAATATCTAAATTTTTTTTTAAATAAGAAATTAGTTTTGGGTTTTTTTTTAAAGCTTTTTTTAAACGGATCAAATTAATGCCAGGGACAAAAAATTCTTCCTCTTGAATTAATTTCTCTAATATAAAACGAGTAAAAGATAATGCCTTAAATTCAGGATTACCACCTAATAAAATATCTGTCCCCCGACCGGCCATATTTGTCGCGATAGTAATCGAATTAAGACAACCTGCTTGCGCTACAATTTGTGATTCTCTTTTAACATTTTCAGGTTTTGCATTTAATAATTCGTGCGGTACATTATAAGTCTTTAATAAATGAGAAATTACTTCTGAGTTTTGGATAGTTGTTGTCCCTACCAAAACGGGTCTACCCATAGAATATAATTTTAGGCATTCTTGGGCAACAGCTCGCCATTTACTTATTTCATCAACAAAGATCAAATCAGACTCATCTTTACGTTTTATTTTTTGATAAGTTGGTAAAATAGAAACAGATAAATCATAAATGTTTTCAAATTCTAATTCTTCAGTTTTAGCTGTGCCAGTCATGCCTGATATTTTTGGATAAAGTCGAAAAAAATTTTGATAAGTTATAGAAGCAAATGTTTCACTTCCTTTTAACATTTGAATATTTTCTTTAGCTTCAATAGCTTGATGTAAACCATCTCCCCATTTTCTACCCTCCATGATACGACCGGTAAATTCATCAATAATAACAACTTCAGTATTTCTCAAAATATAATGAATATCACGAAAAAAAAGATGTCTAGCTTTTAATGAATTTAAAATATAAGGAATCCATGGATCTTGTACATTATATAAATCATCTACATTTAATAATGTTTTAGCAAGGTTTAAACCTTTTTCTGTTAAACTTATTTTTTTTGCTTTTTGATCAACCTCAAAATGTTTTTTATTTTCTAAATATTTTGAGGCCTCATTTGCTTTAAAAAATTTCTCAACTAGTAAATCAGCTTCCCTAGATATAATCAAAGGTGTTCTAGCTTCATCAATTAAAATAGAATCCACTTCATCAATAATACAGAAATTAAAGGGCCTTTGTACTAGCTCTTTTTTATCCATTACCATATTATCTTTTAAAAAATCAAAAACTAAATCTGTGTTCGTTACATATGTTAAATCCCGAGAGTAATTTTTCCTACGACTTTCAAGACTTGCCCCATCTTGTATTAGACCAACCTTTAAACCTAAAAATCTATAAATTTGACCCATCCATTCAACATCTCGTTTCGCTAAATAGTCATTTATAGTTACTATATGTACTCCATTTCCTGATAAAGCATTGACTAAAGCCGGAGAAGTACAAACCAAAGTTTTCCCTTCGCCTGTCTTCATTTCTACAATTTTACCTTCATTCAGTAACAGGCCACCAATCAATTGAATGTCATAGTGTCTTAAATTAATTGTTCTTTTAGAAGCTTCTCGAGTTAAAGCAAACCCTTCAATTAGAGTTTTTTCATCTAAAACATCTTCTTTAGAAATAGAAGCTAAATATTTTAATTTAGAGGTTTTACTTTTTAATTCATTATCACTTAATGTAATTAATTCCTTTTCAAGCTCATTAATAGAATTTACTCTAAGTTTATATTCATCCCAAACAGTTTTTATTTGTGGGAATAATTTTATCATTTATTATCCAAATTCTTTCTATTTTATTAAAATAATGACTTTATATAAAAGATAAACTGAAATTTAGTTTCCTCTA
>CAYOSK010000010.1:0-34488 GCA_964406585.1 uncultured Octadecabacter sp.
GATGATACCGAACATGTCGAACACTTCGCGTTCAAACCAGTTGGCGGACGGGTGCACATCCATGATCGATTGCACCATTTCGTCTTCGCGCACCTTTACCCGTAGGCGAATGCGATGGTTCTGGTACATCGACAGGAAATGGTAGACGACATCGAAACGCTTGTCGCGGCCCGGGTAATCCACAGCGGTGATATCCACAAGCGAGTTGAATTTACAGCTGCTGTCGGTTTTCAAAAACTCGACAAAGCCGTTCAGGTTCGCGGGCGTGATGTTCATCGTCAACTCGCCGCCTGTCACGTCAAAGGACAAGACGCAGTCGGGGCGTTTCATTTCGATGTGTTGGCCGAGTTCTTTGAGGGCGTCAGACATAAGGTCTACCTTGTGGTCTTGGGTCTATCGAACAATCGTTCCGGTGCGGCGCATTTTGCGCTGTAGCTGAAGGATGCCATACAAAAGCGCCTCTGCCGTTGGGGGGCAGCCGGGCACGTAAATGTCCACGGGCACGATACGGTCACAGCCGCGTACAACGGAATAGGAATAGTGGTAATAACCACCGCCATTCGCGCAAGACCCCATTGAGATCACATAGCGCGGCTCTGGCATTTGGTCATAAACCTTACGCAGGGCGGGTGCCATTTTGTTGGTCAGGGTGCCCGCCACGATCATGACGTCAGACTGACGTGGGGACGCGCGCGGCGCGATGCCGAAGCGTTCCGCATCATAGCGCGGCATAGACGTGTGCATCATCTCAACCGCGCAGCACGCCAAGCCGAACGTCATCCAGTGCAAAGACCCCGTGCGCGCCCAATTGATAAGGTCGGCAGACGATGTGACAAGAAACCCCTTGTCGGTCAGTTCTCGATTGAGATCTTGGGTCGCCACGTCGCGGTCAAACCCAGCATCATTCACGCCAGTCGCTACTCCCATTCGAGCGCTCCTTTTTTCCATTCGTACGCAAAGCCCACTGTTAGCACGGCCAAGAACACCATCATCGACCAGAACCCGATCATACTGACGTCGCTAAATGCGACCGCCCAAGGAAACAAAAACGCGATTTCGAGGTCGAAGATAATGAACAGAATCGACACAAGGTAAAACCGAACATCGAATTTCATGCGTGCATCATCAAATGCGTTAAACCCACATTCATAGGCTGACACTTTTTCCGGATCAGGGTTGCGCACGGCCAGAACCACGGCAGCAAGGATCAGCACGATCCCGAGCACGATGGCCAGCCCCAGAAAAATCACGATTGGCAGGTATTCCCTGAGCATGTCTTCCACGGACGAAACTCCTGATTTGCGGGTGCGCGGTGGCGCACCCTTGGCTGTGTCCGCGTTTATCGCTCTCGCCAGTGGGGGTCAACGGCTGCAAGCCACTCTTTGAGGGGCTAATTGCCGCGACGTGGCACAATGTAACGTCATGTACGGCAGGGCGATGAAATATGCGGCGTTCCCGTATAAAATCAGCCCGAACAAGGTCGCTAGGGGTCGTCTTTGGTGTCTGTACCGTCGCCATCCAGGACGGAATATTGACGATATCGGTGGCGATAGATCAAATTGGCGCGATCACTGTCGATCAAATATATGACCAGACCAACGTGAATCACCAACTCAAACAAGGTGTAGGCGGCCAAGACACCGTTGGTATCATGTATACTGAGCAGCGAAGGCAGCCAGCCTTCGTTTGCGCCAAAGGAACCAGACGCGCGCCCGATCGACGGCGTTGACCGTACCAAATACCAAACCGTCAAGCACCCCGAAATAACGGCCATAACCATAGACCATGGCGCACGGATCAACAGGCCCAGCCCCGCCACGAAGGGCCAGATACTGCCGAGAAGGGCGATCCACCATTCCACCCCGCCGCCTATCGCATACGTGAATTTCGCTATCCCGTTGGCCACAAAATAAAGGCCAATAATCCACAGTATAAAATTCAACTTGCCTTTGGGGTGACCCCGCGCCTGTTCGGGGGTTACCTGTACCCAAGGGACGCCGGAATAAAAATCCAACCGCTGTTTGCCTTTAGCCATGATCTTGTTCCTGTTTGCGCGATGACCGTCTTTGCGAACAGATAGTGCGCTGTGCCTCAAAGGTCTAATCGTCTGTTTGATCAAAAGATCATGTTTGCCGACAAGGCCCGCGCAGTCTGATGTTCCACGACTGCACATTGAGAGGGTCACATTCCTCTACTCAGAAAGAGATTCAATAAGGTCAGCAATGTATTGTTCATGCCCCGCATCGGCAAAGTCCTGCAACGCGGTCAAGAGCTCTTCTGTCAGGGCGGCGGCATGCAAAACCGCCGCGTCGCGGGCCTTACCTACTGATTGCACGGCGATTTCCTGACGATTGATTAAAATTTTTCGGCGCAATAGCCGGATACGATCAAAGCCAACAGTAAGCGGCATCATAAAATCTAAGTTCCCCAAAAACCTATTCAGACCACTATTGGCCATAAATGGCCAGAGGTACAGGGTCAGTTGCGGATAGAGTTGCCCAAGCGATATTATTAGGCGTAGGGGAACCTGTGCGAGAAGTTTTGATGATCATAGATGAAGCGCTGAAGCGCAAAGGGTTGTCGGCAGCGGCAGCGTCTCGGCTGGCTGTCGGAAATCCTTCACTGATCAAAAATATGCGTCATGGCGCGGATGCGTCTAAACGGTTCAATGCAGACGCACTGCGCAAACTGGCAGCCGTTCTGGATCTTGAATTTTATTTCGGTGAGGCACGCGGACAAACCGTAATGCAGTTGCCTGGGGGCTTTGCCGAACAGACCGTCGAACCCCTGGCGACAGCCAGCGCGCGCCGAGATGCACTGGAAATGGGTTTTTTGCCGATCCCTTACCACAGCGCTGCAGCGCCCGATTTTCGGGGCACGGCACCGGTTGCCTTGTCGCGCGGATGGCTATCAGCCAGCGGATTTGCCGCCGAAGGCTTGGCATTTTTGCCTGTGGTCTCAGATGATATGAGTCCGACCTTGAGCATCGGCGCCTTGGCGCTTCTGGATACAAACCAAAAGGCCGTTTCTGATGATGGAATTTGGGCGTTTGGCATCAAAGAAAAATTTGCATTTGCACGTGCCCAAAAGCCATCGAAGGGAATGATGATCCTGAAAGGTGATAAGCCAGACCAACCTGTTCAGATATTTGAAGGCGGCGAACTGGCCGCGTTAAGAACGCTTGGGCGCGTTATACAAGTCGTCCGGCAGCCCTGATTATTCTGCGGCCGCCTGTACCTGATAAACCGTCGACACTTCTGCGCGGATGATCCGCGCGATAAGCGCACAATCATCTTCGTTGAACGTCAGCGGCAGGCGCATGTCGATAATCCCTGCCAAGACCCGATCGCTTGCCGGCATGGGCGTGGAAGGCGCGTATTTCCAACTATCATAGCGAGAGGTAAATCCCGTCGGTTCCGCACCTCCGAACCATTTCAATTCAACCCCGCGTGCGAGGCACCGTTGCAAAACGTCTTGGACTGCAGCGGGGGACCAATCGAGCAATAAGAACTGAAACGACGACGCCACGAAGCCTTCCTTAAGGTCACGCGGCGGCACATAAAGCCCCGCCGTATCCGCGAGCCCCTTATCCATCACGTTATACAACGCGTTCCAACGCGCGCACTGGGCATCTAGATCTTGCAATTGCGGGCGCAGAATAGCCGCGCGCAGGTTATCCATCCGGCCCGAAATATTGGGCGTTTCATATTTTATGTGTGCAAAAGTCTCGGGCGGTGGCGCTGCGCGGTGGCGATCAAACAACATGTAACTGCCCGACAGCATAATTGCGCGCGCCATGCCCTCGGCATCATCTGAGACTAAGAAACCACCCTCACCAGAGTTGATGTGTTTGTAGGTCTGTGTGGAATAGCAGCCAAATCGTCCGAACCGCCCCGACGCGATACCGTTCCAATGCGCCCCCATTGTATGCGCACAGTCTTCGATCACGGTAACATCGGCTGCATTACACATCGCCATCAACGCATCCATATCGCAGATGTGCCCGCGCATGTGCGACAAAAGCAAAACCGAGGCCTGATCAAGTTTGGCGCGCAGGTCGTCCAAATCAATAACCAAGTCTTTGGTGACGCCCACAAAAACAGGTGCTGCGCCCACGGCTGCAATCGCGCCCGGAACCGGCGCGAGCGTAAATGCGTTTGTCAGCACTGTGTCGCCATGCCCAACCCCGCAAGCCCGCAGCGCTGTCGTCATCGCATACCCGCCCGATGCCACGGCCAGACAATATTGCGCCCCGGTATGGGCGGCGAATTCTTCTTCAAGCAGGGCCACCTGCGCAGTTTCACCTTCAGCAGTATTGTAGCGGTGCAAGCGACCGTGGCCCAAAACGGCCATCGCGGCGTCGATCCCCGCCTGCGGAATCGGTTCTTGCTGAGTGAATATGCCTGCGAAAACTTCGTTCATACTCATTTGTGAAACCGCAAAAGCCTCAGGTCAATGGTGTTGTCGCCGCACCCAGAACGCGGGCCACAACATCAGACAGATCAGCGTAATCGTCCAGCAAAGCCTCTGGCGTAAGGGCCGCCATGTCTTCGCCAGACGGTCCAAAGGTGACAAGAATTGACGGGACACCCGCCGCTTGTGCGGTCGTGCGGTCAGTGATCGTATCGCCCACAAGGCATGTTTGTTCAGGATTCCCCCCCGCACGTCGGGCGGCTTCGTATAAGGGTTCGGGATCAGGTTTGCGTACCGGCAGCGTGTCCGCCCCGACGAGGGATGCAAAAGCATCGCGAACGCCCAACCTTGTCATCAGCGTCTCGGCGAGACCTTGGGGTTTATTGGTGCAGATGCCGACGCCGTAGCCTGCGGTCTTTAACGCCTCTACCGCGTCCATCGCGCCGGGATACAGGACCGTGTGGGTGTCGATATCATCCCCGTAAGCTTTCAGAAGAACGGGATACTGGCGATCAATTTCAGCGCTGAAATCACCGGAGACCCGCGAAAACCCCAGCGTCAACATTGCCCGGCCACCACGCAGCGCAGTCCCTTGGTCGCGTTCTGGATCTAACAGATCCCCCAACCCGAGGCCGCGAAAACACACATTGGCCGCCGCAATCAAATCGCCCGAGGTATCTGCCAGTGTCCCATCCAAATCAAAAATCACTGTTTTCATCACGTTCCCCTTTGTGCCCCTTGTAACTTGGCGACATGGGATGTGAACCCCTCGCCCTTGCGCAATCCTGCTTGCCGCGTATGAAGGTTAAAAAAGACCGAAGGTAGCAGTATGGCAGTCGCATTTATCATTTTGGCAGCGGGCAAAGGCACGCGTATGCAATCGGATTTGCCAAAGGTCCTGCATCAAGTCGCAGGCGCGCCTTTGTTGATACATGCGATGAAATCTGGCGCGGCATTGGAACCTGAAAGAACAGTTATCGTAACAGGACACGGTAGCGACGCCGTTGAAGCAGCCGCGCGCAAATGGTCGGACGACGTCAACATCGTGCTGCAAACCGAACAATTGGGCACGGGGCACGCGGTGCAACAGGCCCGCGACGTGCTGGCGGATTTTGATGGGGATGCCATTGTTTTATACGGCGATACACCCTTCATCCAACCCGAGACGCTGGATGCAATGTGCGCTGCGCGACGCGACCACGATGTTGTTGTTCTAGGCTTTGAGGCGGCTGATCCCGGCCGCTATGGACGTTTGGTTATGTCTGGTGACAGCCTTGATCGGATCGTCGAATTCAAAGATGCATCCGCGGAAGAACGGGCAATAACACTTTGCAATTCTGGCGTTATTTGCGCGTCATCGACTGTCTTGTTTGACCTGCTTGATGATGTAACGAACAACAATGCAGGTGGTGAATTTTATCTGACAGACGTCATCGGAATAGCCCGGGGGCGCGGATTGTCCGCCACAGTCGTGCGCTGTCACGAGGCCGAAACACTCGGCATAAATTCACGCGCTGAGCTGGCCCAAGCCGAAGTTGCATTTCAGGCCCGCGCGCGGCGTAACGCTATGGACAACGGAGTGACCCTACAAGCGCCAGATACCGTTTACTTCAGCCACGACACATATATTGGGACCGACACGGTGATAGAACCCAATGTTGTATTTGCGGTTGGCGTGACTGTTGAAAACGCAGCACAAATTCGCGCGTTTAGCCACCTAGAGGGCTGCCATGTGTCCCGCGGATCCGTCGTTGGCCCGTATGCACGTTTGCGTCCCGGTGCCGAATTGGCCGAAAACGTAAAGATCGGCAATTTCGTTGAAATCAAGAACGCGGTGATTGATGCGGGCGCGAAGGTGAACCACCTCAGCTATATTGGTGATGCGCAAATCGGAGCACGCACAAACGTCGGTGCAGGCACGATTACATGCAATTACGACGGCGTTTTCAAACATCGAACGACCATTGGCGAAGACGTGTTTGTGGGGTCCAATACCATGCTGGTGGCGCCCGTTTCGCTGGGTGATGAAAGCATGACAGCAACGGGTACAATTGTAACGCGCGACGTGCCGGATGGCGACATGGCCGTTGGACGTGCCCGTCAAGAAAACAAGACCGGCTTTGCCCGGCGGATGTTTCAAAAGTTAAAGTCCAAGGCGGCAAAAGCTGGCAAAGGAGCGTAAAAATGTGTGGAATTGTAGGTGTTCTAGGGCGTCACGAAGCGGCTCCGATCCTTGTGGAGGCGCTCAAACGGCTTGAGTATCGCGGATATGACAGCGCCGGCATTGCAACCATTAACAACGGAGCATTGGATCGGCGACGCGCCGTCGGCAAACTGGTGAACCTGCAAGATTTGCTGGTTCACGATCCCTTGGCAGGTAAGTCCGGTATTGGTCACACCCGCTGGGCAACACACGGCGCGCCAAACGCGGGCAACGCCCACCCCCACAGATCCGGAGGTGTCGCAGTGGTCCATAACGGCATAATCGAAAACTTTCGCGAACTGCGCGAAGATCTTGCGGCAAAAGGCATCGGGTTTGAAACCGATACGGACACCGAAACGGTTGCCCTACTCACGAGATCACTGATGGATGAGGGGTTGAGCCCGCGCGACGCTGTGCAAAAGACTCTGTCTAAGCTCGACGGGGCCTATGCGCTTTGTTTCCTGTTCGAGGGTGAAGAAGATTTGATGATCGCCGCACGCAAAGGATCACCGCTGGCGATTGGTCATGGCGATGGCGAAAATTTCGTTGGGTCTGATGCGATTGCTCTCGCACCGATGACCGACAAGATCACCTATCTGGACGAAGGCGATTGGGCGATTGTTACCCGCGATACTGTCGAAATTCGCGATGCACAAGGTGCGCTGGCCAATCGTGACATGCGCGTGATCCAGATCGATACGGCCAATGTCGACAAGGGTGGCCACAAACATTTCATGGCCAAAGAGATTGCAGAACAGCCATCTGTTCTAACCAATGCGCTGGGGTACTACATCAAGGATGGCAAAATCGAATTGCCCGGTGAGGGCCTGGATTTCAGTAAGATCGAACGGCTCACCATGGTCGCTTGCGGCACCGCATTTTACGCCTGCTTGACGGCTAAATATTGGTTCGAACAGGTGGCACGCCTGCCCGTCGAAGTCGATGTTGCGTCCGAATTCCGGTACCGTGAACCGCCTATAACCGCCGGAACTGCCGCCCTATTCGTCAGCCAATCCGGCGAAACGGCAGACACATTGGCCGCCCTTCGCTACTGTGAAGGCAAGGCCGACACCATCGTGTCGGTTATCAACGTTCCAGAAAGCTCAATTGCGCGGGAAAGCAATTTACCCCTGCCTATTCTTGCGGGCCGTGAAATCGGCGTTGCGTCTACAAAGGCGTTCACATGTCAGCTGACGGTGCTTGCTATTCTAGCACTTAAGGCGGCGCAGGACCGCGGAGAGATGACGACCGCACAGGTGGCAGACGCGTTAGAGCAATTGAATTCAGTTCCTGCACTCATGAGCCACGCATTGTCACTCGGTGAGCGATCACAAGACATTTCCCGCAAGCTGTCAGAGGCGCGGGATATCTTGTTTTTGGGCCGCGGCGCGATGTACCCACTCGCACATGAAGGCGCTTTAAAACTAAAAGAAATCAGCTATATACACGCCGAAGCTTATGCATCAGGTGAACTTAAGCATGGCCCCATCGCGCTTGTGGACGAACATGTACCCGTGATCGTTATGGCGCCGCGAGATCCGCTGTTCGACAAAACAATTTCGAATATGCAAGAAGTCATGGCGCGCGGCGGCAAGGTGCTGTTGATCACTGACGCCCAAGGCGCCAAGGAAGCCGGTGACGGGGTTTGGGAAACTATTCTGATGCCAGAGGTCGCACCCTTTGTGGCGCCGATCCTTTATGCCATCCCAGCGCAATTGATCGCCTACCATACGGCCGTTGCCAAAGGGACAGATGTTGATCAACCCCGCAATCTTGCGAAATCGGTTACGGTGGAATGATCCGTGTTCAGGACGCCATCGCAGCATTACACGCGCAATCTGGCGCGGACAAAGCTGCAGACATGCGTAAGTACCATAAAGTATCCCGCCCCTATTTGGGCGTGGCAAACCCTGACATTGACGCCGCGGCCAAAAACTGGCGCGCCGAAATGACGTTGAATGAACGCCTGACGCTGGCAGCCGGGCTATGGGACACAAACATTCACGAAGGCCGCGTCGCTGCCGCAAAATTGCTGGTTCAGGCGCGGATTAAGCCAGATGAAGCGGCTTGGGCACTGATCACATCTTGGGTGCCACAGTTTGATGCCTGGGCCATTGCCGATCACGTTTGCGGCGCTGGCGCACGACGGTTGAGCGCTGATCCATCGCGATTGGATGTTGTTGAAAGCTGGACAACATCCGATCACATGTGGAGCAAACGTGCAGCGCTTGTTATGACGCTGCCTTGGACGAAAATTCGCAATCCCAAGCCGGAAGAGATTGAGCAGCGTGAACGCATTTTGGGCTGGGCGGCCGATTACACAGCAGATCCGGCCTGGTTCATTCAAAAATCAGTTTCGTGGTGGCTTCGCGAATTGGGGCGCCACGATGCGCCACGTGTGCGTCAGTTTCTGGAAGAACATGGTGATAAGATGAAGCCGTTTGCGCGCAAGGATGCCAGCCGAAAACTGCCACCTGCCTGAACACGGCCTTGCCCCTAACTTGATCTTAGGGTTCCTTCGTGGACAAAGGACATCGACCCATGATCGACCTGACCCGCCAAATCAATACGTTATCAGATCATATTCAGCCTTTGCGCACGGGCCCATCGCGTGTTCTTGTCGCTATTTCAGGACCACCTGCCAGTGGTAAGACAACGCTGGCGAGCGAGCTAGCGCGCCGCCTGAACGCACAGAAATGCGAAACTGTTGTCGTGCCGCAAGACGGGTTTCATTTAGACAATCGGGTGCTTCAGTCGCGCGGTGAATTGGCGCGTAAGGGCGCGCCGCAAACCTTTGACGGCGCAGGCTTTATTCATATGGTCCGTCGACTTAAAGAACATGTCGACGTTGTTGTCCCCGTGTTTGATCGCAGCCGCGATGTGGCTATTGCCGGGGCGCGAGTTGTTGCCGCGCAGACCGAGGTGGTGATCGTGGAAGGCAACTATCTTTTGTATGATGATGCACCTTGGTTCAACCTGGCACCATTGTGGACGATGTCGGTTCGTTTGGACGTGCCAATGCCCGAATTGCGTGCAAGATTGATCCAGCGTTGGCTCGCCCACGGGTTAAGTTCAGCTGCGGCAACCAGACGGGCAATTAGCAACGATATACCCAATGCTCAAAGTGTGATCGACAAGGCTCTGCCAGCGACACTAACACTGAATATGGACGGTTCGTTTAACGTTTCATCAGCGTAAGTTGCGCGTGCCGCGCGCGTTTGGGGGGCCAGCCCCCCGTCCTGCGGACTCCCCCCGGAGTTTGAAGAAAGCAAAGACGCGTTAAGATGCGATAATTTCAAACTTTGCCACATCAACCATACCACGGTCGGTGATTTTGAGCATCGGGATCACGGGTAAGGCGAGGAAGGCCAATTGCAAAAAGGGTTCATCAAGCGTCACGCCTAGGGCATGCGCGGCGTCGCGCAACGTTTCTAAAGACCCGCGGACGTTTTCAAAGGACTCAAGGCTCATCAGACCGGCAACCGGCAGAGCGAGTTCCGCGAGGATAGCGCCATTTTCAACAACAACGAAACCGCCTTCGAGTGCCGTCATTCGGTTACACGCGAGCGCCATATCATCGTAATCTGTGCCAACACAGGCAATATTGTGGTGATCATGGCAGACCGTGGACGCAATAGCCCCCCGTTGCAGCCCGAAGCCTTTGACAAAGCCTGTCGCGACGTTGCCGTTGATCCCGTGGCGTTCGATGACGGCGATCTTAATAAGATCGCGTGCAACATCGGGGGCTTTGTCACCGTTAACGGGGGCGATGAATTCGTTCAAATGATCTGTAATGATCTTTCCGGGAATGACGCCGATGACATCTGTTTCACCCCTGTTGGATGTTGTTCGAAAGTGCGCGGCGGTGACGGGCGGTGCCTTGACAGAATTACGACCGATCGGGGTTGTGATTTTGCGCGCATCAAATGCCGATTGGGCCGCTTGGGTTCCGCCGCACAACGTAATTTGGGCATCGCATGCATCAAGACTACCGAGGCCAACGATATCCGCGCGTTGCCCGGGCGCAATGAGGCCGCGGTCTTTTAGACCAAAGGCTTCGGCTGCGGACAGTGATGCAGTTCGGTAGGCCGCTGTTGGTGACACACCCCGCGCGATCGCTGTTCGAATTAAGTAGTCCAGGTGCCCGTGTTCGCCAATGTCCAATGGGTTGCGATCGTCCGTACAAAAACACATATACGACGCCGTGCGATCGGTGAGCAGCGGCAGCAGCGCGTCGAGATCTTTGGACACCGAACCTTCGCGGATCAAGACGCGCAGACCTTTTTGCAGTTTTTCACGGGCTTCTTGTTGGCTGGTTGCTTCGTGTTCTGTTCGGATACCGGCGGCGATGTAGGCATTGAGATCTTTGCCCGATAACAAGGGAGCGTGACCGTCAATATGGTGCCCTTCGAAAGCGCGCAGCTTTGCCAAGATGCCGGGATCGCGGTTAATCACGCCGGGATAATTCATCACTTCGGCCAGCCCAATAACCTTGGGATGATCACGCAACGCCAGCAGATCATCGGCTTCAATGCGCGCGCCTGAGGTCTCCATCGTTGTGGACGGCACACAGGAGCTGAGGTTGATACGAATATCGAGCACGGTTTCGAGCGCGGCGTCCAAGAAATATTGAATGCCCGCAACACCAAGCACATTGGCTATTTCGTGTGGGTCACAAATGGCAGTGGTGACACCCAACGGCGTCACAAGACGATCAAATTCGAATGGGGTCACGAGGCTGGATTCGATATGTAAATGTGTGTCAATGAACCCCGGCACCAAGGTTAAACCTGTGACATCAACGATTTGCGCGCCATCGTAATGCGCACAGGTTCCCACGATTGTATCACCGCAAACGGCCACGTCCCCGTCCAGCAATTCCCCCGTGACAACGTCGAAGGTCTGCGCGCCCCGCAAGACAAAATCTGCCGGGATGTCACCGCGTCCTTGTTGAATTTTAATGGAAAGATCCGCCATGTCGCGCCCTCGTTTGTTGCACACAGCAGACAGGACAATGTGCGAAACGTCCAGATCAGACGTGACCTTTGCGGGTGCAAAACGCATCAAAGTGCTCGATCGGCAAAGGACCTGTGATCAAGAACCCTTGGGCTTCTTCACAATTGTTAGCCTTTAGCCAGTCCAATTGTTCTTGGGTTTCAACCCCTTCGGACACAACGGTTGCCCCGACCTGTTTCCCAAGCGTCAAAATAAGCTGAACAATGGGGCCGGATTCAGGCAGTTGCGCTATAAACGATCGGTCAATCTTAAGGCATGTCAGCGGAAATCGGGAGATATAGGACAGGTTTGAATATCCGGTTCCAAAATCATCGATAGCAACGCCATAGCCCATCGCTGTAATCGTTTTGAGCCTATCCGCAATGAGTTCTGGATCGCCAATCAGCACATTTTCTGTGACTTCCAATTCGATCTTCCCAACCGGAAAGTCAGGCGATTTAGCCAGTTTTGTCAGTGTATCCAAAAAGCTCGGTTCACTAAATTGACGGGGTGAAACGTTCAGCGAAAGGGTGATGTCGCGCCCTGCCTTTTGCCAGGCAATGGCCTGTTCACATCCCATTTCAAGAACCATCACACCGAGATCTTGGATCAAACCCGTTTCTTCGCATATATGAATGAAAGTTCCCGGCAACACGATGCCACGGTCAGGGTGATACCACCGTGCCAGACCTTCGGCGGCAACTATGCGGCCCGAGCGAATATCCATACGAGGCTGAAAATGCAGGGCGAATTCGCGTTTTTCAATCGCGCGCGTGATTTCAATTTCCAGTTGGTCCCGAACCTTTGCAGCGGCTCCCATCGCAGGCGTGAAAAAAGTCACGCAATCGCGCCCTGTCTCTTTGGAAGCATAAAGTGCGATGTCCGCTTCACGCAGCACCGTGCTAATGTCGCGTGATCCATCGCGAAACGTGCAAGTGTTGAACTTTGCGACGCCAACACTGATGGTGCAATTGATGCGAGTCATCTCGTGTGAAACCGATTTGGAAATTGCGCGGCGGAGCCGTTCAATCTGTTCTTCCAAATCTTCCTGACTTGGGACTCCTTCTATCAGCACGACAAATTCATCCCCGCCCAAGCGGGCCACCATGTCTTGCGATCTTAGGGCCGCACGCGTGCGCAGCGCGATGTGTTTAAGGACAGTATCCCCCGCCTCATGGCCAAATCGGTCATTAATAAGTTTGAAGCGGTCAACATCAAAAAAGATGATCGCACAATCCAAGTCATCAGACAGATCTGGCAACTTTGCCAAATGGTTTTGTAAATAGGTGCGATTGTGCAGTGTCGTAAGTTGATCGCGGTCAGCAAGGTTGCGTGCCGTATCACGCGCTTCTTTCAGTTCGGTTACATCAATCGCTGTCATCAGAATAGCCGGCTGTCCTGTGGCTGCATCCAGACATCGTTTTGCAGTTACATCGAACCAGCGAGTGCCCAGCGCTGTGTTCATTTTTGACACTTGGCGATGTTCACCCGTGTCCAAGATGTGCGTCATAAGGGTTGTACAGTCCGCGTTTTCAGTGAAAACGTCAGGAAACGCATCGATACTTTGTCCAAAAGCGGTGCGTGCTGCTGGGTTTAGATACAGCGCGGGGCCGTTCTGACTGAACAATGTGATCATCACATCTGTATGCAATAGGGCTTCGGCACTACGGACATTCTCGGGGTCGGTATCTGCGCTGCCGATTGCTTCGCACTGCATCGCCATGCGTCCGTCCGGCAACAAATAGCCGCTAAAGATGACCATAACCCCTTCCGGTTCATCATTGGGATAAAGCGTCCAGAGTTCGGTAAACCGGGCATCCTCGTTCTGAAAATCCGCCTGATATTGCAGCAGGCGTTTTTCGACAGTCTTAGACATATCGATACTGAAATCGCGTGTGCGAAGTTCGTCTTCGCACGTGGCTCTCCACAATTTACACGCGGCATCGTTCGCCTGAACAATGCGTTTACGATCAATGTCAAAAATCCAAACTGCGGCGCTCAGTCGATATGCAAGATCGAAATCAGCGCTTTGTGATCGGGTCAGCCTCGCGACCGAAAGGCGCGACGTCGAATTCATGACTTAGTCCCATTTAATGTGCAGATTTGCTCCAATGCTATGCAGCCCTGACTGCTTGTTGGCCCAAATCCGCCAAGGGTACAAATCCATCCGTATGTTCCACCCGATCGATCCATTGCAAAACATGTGGATAAGCAGCGCCAGAAAGGCCGGCCTGTTCAAGAACGTGTACGTATCCAAAGACGGCAATATCCGCGAGACTGTACCCCGTCGGAACCACAAAGTCCTGCCCGGCAAAATGCGCGTCAAGCTGGGCCAACCCATCCGCTGCTTTGCTTTGCCAAATCGCAATATCATCTGCGCGCGTGTCGCGTTGATCCGGCAAAATATGGGTAAAAAAGCGCGCTGGCGACAAGAACGGTTCCAGTTTGGATTGTTCAAAAAACATCCATTGCAGGGCTTGTGCGCGTGCCAAAGGTGTCGGAGGCATCAATGGCGACCCTTCGCATAGATACCACAGCATAGCATTGCTTTCCCCTATCCATCCGGCATCATTCGTGTGCAAAAAGGGTACAACCCCGGCGGGGTTGATCGCCAAATAGTCAGGTGATTTCTGTTCCCCCGAAAGGACGTCTATCAGTTTCACGTCAAAGTCCTGTTTTAGTTGATTCAGCGCCAGCCACGGTTTCATACAATTGCCAGAACCCAAGCATGCATAGAGCGTCATCATATCGTTCTCTCCTTTGTTGGTTCACAAAGTCGAGCTCTTACACGGCCAGCCTTAATTCCTCCTGAATTTGCAAATGCACATTTCGACGTGTCCAAGCCGCCTGCGGCGAAATGCGCATTCGGAAACGCGCAACTTGAATTTGTATTGACTAGACTACTTCAACCTAAAGGGTAACACTTTCTTAATCATGTTACGAGCAAATGGTTAACAATCGTTAAACTTGGGGTGGAAATGATGCTGCTAGACACGAACCAGGGCAATCGCCCTGCATATACATTTGGACAATCGATTGCCGCGCAGATTTGGGGGCAGAAATATCAGTATTCAAAGGGCGAAGATCGTTTCGACACGACCATCGAAGACACGTGGGCCCGTGTCGCTAATGGATTGGCACAAATAGAAGCTCCGTCAGATCAAAATGCTGTCGCGACTTCGTTCTATGCCGCGATGCAAGATTTTAAATTGATACCCGCTGGCCGTATCCTTGCCGGGGTTGGAACGTCGCGCAATGTAACGCTGTCCAATACTTTCGTTATGCGCACAATTCCAGACAGTGTTGATGGCATAATGGATACCTTGAAGGATGCAGCACTGACCATGCAAATGGGTGGCGGCATCGGTTTCGATTTTTCAACCCTACGCCCGTCAGGAACCGTTGTTGGCGGACTGGATTGTCCCGCTGCCGGGCCTCTCGCGGCGATGGATATTTTTGATGCCACCTGCAAAATGCTGGTAAGCGGTATGGGCCGCGGCGCCATGATGGCGACACTGCGCTGCGATCATCCGGACATCGAGGCCTTTGTGATGGCAAAATCTGATCGGGCTCGTCTTCGAAATTTCAATCTGAGCGTCATGGTCACCGATACTTTTATGCAAGCAGTGCGTCGTAATGCCGATTGGAACCTAACCTGGAACGGCAAAGTGATGCGGACGCTTAAGGCACGTGATCTTTGGAATGCAATTATGAAACAAACCTATGCAGCGGCCGAACCCGGCGTTTTGTTCATAGACAGGATCAATGCGGAAAATCCGTTGAGATACCTAGAAACGATTGCCGCGACCAATTCATGTGCGGAACAACCCCTGCCCCCAAACGGCACTTGCCCACTTGCGTCGATCAATCTTGCGCAGTTGGTCACAAACCCATTCGAAGCGGATGCGCGGCTGGATGTGGCACAACTGCGCCACCTTACCGCAGTCGCAGTCCGCTTATTGGACAATACATTGGATGTGTCTCGCTTTGCGCTTGATGCCCAATGGCAGCAGGCGCAAAATCAACGCCGCATCGGCATCGGGGTCACTGGTGTTGCTGACGCTATTGCGATGCTGGGCGCGCGATATGGATCTGCGAAAGCCGTATTTTTGTTGGGCAGTTGGATGCAGACCATTCAAAACGCCGCCTATTTGGCGTCCGCAGAACTTGCCCAAGAACGCGGACCTTTCCCCCTTTATGATGCAACCCAGCATCTTAAAACGCCGGCTGTGCAATCTCTTGATCCGGACGTGCGCGCCGCGGTTGAAACGCACGGGCTGCGCAATGGCACCCTAACAACGATCGCCCCCACAGGCACGATATCAATGTTGGCAGGAAACGTTTCTTCGGGGATCGAACCCATTTTTTCAACGTCGTTTTTACGCACCATTACCCTAGCAGATGGAACCAAAACGACAGAAAACGTCATGGATCACGCCGCATGGATCTATCGCCAACGGAATGGCGCGGACGCACCTTTGCCCAACAGTTTTGCCGTTGCATCGGATTTGACCCCGCACGATCATGTCGCCATGCAGGCAGCGGCACAACACTGGGTGGATGCCGGCATTTCGAAAACGGTAAATTGCCCCGAAGACATCCCATTTGATGCGTTCAAAGATATCTACGAAGCGGCTTATCACGCTGGATGCAAAGGGTGTACCACGTACCGACCAAACGCCATCACGGGATCTATATTGTCGACATGAAAACAGTGCCAAGATTATTTGGAAAGCCAAAGGGCGCAACCGATGCGTTGCCGTCACCATCGCCACTTGCGCGGAACGGCTGGACCCCCACGCACCGCCATAAAAAGGGCGGCTATTACCGTTTAATCAGTTACGGCACACTTGAAGCAGACCGCAGTTCGGTGTGCATTTATGATGATGCCGTTGGAACAGTTTGGGTCCGTTCTTCGGAAGAATTCGAAGATGGGCGATTTACACCCTTGGCCGTTCCTTTGACACCTTAATTCAGGCCTTTTCATCCGTTGCCTGCTGCGCAAAACTGACGGGGCAAAACGTAAGGTTTAAAGATGCAGGAATGGTGGCGTTCAGCGGTGGTGTATCAAGTGTACCCGCGGTCGTATCAAGATGACACCGGAGACGGCGTCGGGGACTTGGCAGGGATCACACGCCGCCTACCACATATCGCGAACCTTGGTGCAGACTGTATTTGGCTTTCACCCATTTTTGCATCCCCACAGGCCGACATGGGCTACGATGTTTCTGACTATATCGCCGTTGATCCACTGTTTGGCACCATGGAAGATTTCGACACGTTAATTGCCACGGCGCATAATCTAGGCCTAAAGGTCATCGTAGATCAGGTCCTGTCGCATACATCCGATCAGCATGATTGGTTCAAAACATCCCGAACGGATCGCACCAACGACAAGGCAGATTGGTATGTCTGGGCCGACCCGCTGCCAGATGGATCCCCACCAACCAATTGGCACAGCCATTTTGGCGGCCCCGCATGGGAGTTTGATCCAGGGCGCGGGCAGTATTATCTTCATAATTTCTTGGCGTCACAGCCAGACCTAAATTTCCACAACTCTGATGTGGTAGATGCGATCCTTGATACTTGCAAATTCTGGCTAGATCGTGGGTTGGATGGATTTCGTTTGGACACAGTCAACTACTATTTCCACGATCAAGACTTGCGATCCAACCCGCCAGCCCAAAGTCGCCCGCAGGTGATGGCGACCGATTTGTACGGGATGCAGAACAACATTTACAATAAAACCCGCCCCGAAAACCTTGGGTTTCTAAAACGCCTTCGCACCCTTTGCGATCAATACGAAGATATCATGATGGTTGGTGAAGTGGGCGAAATGGGGCATCGTTCCATTGAAATCATGGGCGAATATACGGCCGGTTCGTCGATGCTGCACATGGCCTATTCTTTTGCGATGCTTGGGCCGGATTTCAGCGCCGAACACTTCACCAATTGCATCCAAGGATTTCAACGCGGCGCACCAGATGGGCACCCCTATTGGTCATTCAGCAATCATGACGTCCCGCGCCAAGTGTCACGCTGGGCAGAGTATGCCGTGTCCGATGATGCCATGGCCCGACTGGCGTGTGCGATGTTGATGGCATTTGAAGGCACCATTGGAATCTATCAAGGCGAAGAACTTGGGCAGCTAGAAACTGAAATGGAGTTTCATGAATTGACCGACCCGCCGGCGATCCGGTTCTGGCCCGCTGTCAAAGGACGCGATGGTTGCCGTACCCCCATGGTGTGGGAAAAGGGCGCACCGAACGCCGGCTTTACGAACGGCACGCCGTGGCTGCCCGTCAAAGCCGAGCAAGCGGCGAATGCTGTTGACGCGCAAGGGCCCAACGGAATTTTGGCGTTTTACAAAGATATGATCGCACGACGCAAAGCGAGCGCGGCCCTGTCGCATGGCTCCACGACATTCATATCCCTCGACGAACCAATATTGGCGTTTACCCGAACCGCACAGGACGAACGGTTGACCTGCGTGTTCAACCTGTCGCCCGATCCCCGCACGATCCGGGTTTCCGGCAACGCAGCAATCGCATTTGGTTCCGCCAAATTACAAGATGAAACGCTGATCCTGAACGGGAACGAATTTGCCTACATCAGTGGGGAACTAACTCTGTCACAATAGGCTTTTTGCACCCCAAATCTGTGACATGTAACCACGAATGGTCCGATCAGAACTGAAGTAGCCTGCCCCTGCGATGTTGATCAAAGCATGCCGGTTCCATTGATCTGAATCTGCGAACGTTTCGTCCACACGGGCCTGTGCGGCAACGTAGCCTTCGAAATCGGACGCGACAAGAAATGGATCATGGTTCCAGATGCTATCGACAAGACCAAGATAGCGGCCCGTATCATTCGGGCTAAACCGCCCTTCGGCCAGGATTTGCAAAACGTCCTGCAGCGCTTGGCTTTGCAGGATTGCCGCACGGGCATGATCTGCCACGCGATAACGCTCCTGAACTTGGGCGGCCGTCATACCGAATAAGAAAAAATTGTCCGCCCCCACGTGGTCCCGAATTTCGACATTAGCCCCGTCTAGCGTGCCAATTGTCAACGCGCCGTTCATAGTGAACTTCATGTTGCCGGTGCCAGATGCCTCTTTGCCAGCAGTCGAAATCTGTTCGGATAAGTCAGCAGCCGGGATCAAACGTTGCGCCATAGAAACGTTGTAGTTCGCGGGGTAAACCACCTTGAGGCGGTCGCCGACGATCGGGTCAGCATTAATCGTAGCTGCCACATCGTTGATAAGGTGGATGATTTGTTTCGCAACGGTGTATCCCGGTGCCGCCTTGCCACCAAACACCTTCACCCTTGGAACCCAGTCAGCTGTCGGGTTCGCGCGAATGGCGTGCCAGCGGTGGATCGTTTCGAACACATTCAACACCTGACGCTTATATTCGTGCATCCGCTTAATCTGTACGTCAAACATCGCATCAGGATTTATGGCAACGCCCATCTCGGCCTGTACCCATTCAGCAAATGCAACTTTATTGACACGCTTGGCGGCACCTATCGCATCGCGCACCGCGCGGTCCTTTTCAAATGCGGCGAGGGTTTTGAGCTGATCAAGGTTGTCTTCCCACCCCGAACCGATCGTGTCGGTCAACAGCCGCGATAGTTCTGGGTTGCTCATTCGGAGCCATCGACGCGGTGTCACGCCATTGGTTTGGTTCAAAATCCGATTTGGGTAGGCTCGGTTGAGATCGGCGAAGACGGTTTCGCGCATAAGATCCGTGTGCAGCGCTGACACGCCATTCACATGCCCCGCCATCACAAACGCCAGCGTTCCCATGTAGACGGTATCATTATGAACAATCCCAAGATCCGAGCCGCATTTGGTCTCGGCGCGATGATCACGATCAATAGCTTCGATGATCTGCATATGACGCGGCAAGATACGCCCCATCAACCATGTTGACCATGTTTCCAATGCTTCGGGCAGCAAAGTATGATTGGTGTAGTTCAAACAGCCCATCGCGATGGTTTTGGCGTCGTTCCAAGACACACCGTGGACATCCAAAAGCAGGCGCATCAACTCGGGCCCGGCGAGCGCGGGATGCGTGTCATTCATCTGTATGGCGACCTTTTCAGGCAGCAGTGCTAGATCGTCATATTCCGACAAAAAGCGGCGCAAGATGTCTTGGAGTGCGGCGGAGGTGAGAAAGTACTCCTGTTTTAGGCGGAGTTCTTTGCCACTGTCGGTCGTGTCTTCGGGGTATAGAACGCGGCTCAGGGTGCGGGCCAACGCTTCCGGCGCTGCGGCGGCGATGTGTTCGCCACCATTGAAACGTTCCAAATCAAAGGTATCCGCGGGATGCGCGCCCCAAAGGCGTAGTGTGTTTGCCCATTTTCCCTGCCATCCAACAACAGGCATGTCATATGCGCGGGCGTAAACAGTTTCACTCGGATGCCAATCGCCATCCAGTATCCGGCCCTTAAATTGAACTTCGTAGCGATCTTTAGGGCGGACAAATTCCCATGGGTACGGTTGGTCCAGCCAGTCTTCAGGGCGTTCGATCTGTTGGCCGTTTTCGAATCCTTGCGCAAAAAGCCCATGTTCGTAACGAATACCGTAACCATATGCAGGACAACCAAGCGTCGACATGGATTCCAGAAAACACGCAGCCAATCGGCCTAAGCCACCATTGCCCAGCGCCGCGTCCGGTTCATCCTCTATTATGGTGTTAAGCGTTATTCCTTCGCCGTGCAGCACATCGGCAATGACATCGCGTAGACCCAGATTGACCATCGCATCCTCAAGAATACGCCCGATCAGAAATTCCATAGACAGGTAATAAACACGCTTTCCTTGGGCTTCGTAAGTCTTGCGCGAAGAAGCGAGCCAAGGATCTACAATGAGATCGCGCACAGCAAAACTGACTGCCATGCGCCAGTCATATGTACTGGCATGACTGGGATGTTTGCCCAATGTGTAGGTGAGATGGTTCAGGATACATGTACGCAAGGCCTGCGGGGACGGATCGTTCATGGCAGTCATCACGCGTCTTTCAAATCGACCAGGCCCGCCCATAAGGCGGCATGGCATACATCGTTGTTTCTTTGGATTATCTGATCAGGCAGAGCATTAAAGAAGTCAATCACGCCCTGTTCGTGTGGCCTTGCCCCGCGCAAAAAATGACGTGGGTCCCGTGAAAAACCGATGCTTCGGGTGGCGACACGCCTGATTGCACATCTGCAACCTTAGCCCGATCCGTATCGGGGCGATGTATCCAATGATTGTCTTGGGCATGCATCGGAGCATCAAGGCATCTACAATCATGGGTCAGAGCAATCTCAAACCCCATATAAATCATTGGAATTCCATCAGACAGAGTTCTGAATGCGCACCCCATTTCACGGTGTTGCGCGGTAAGGTCGATCTTATCTCGATCATCTTCAGCCTTGGATTTTTCCAATCCTGCAATGGGCGCAAGCCTGAGATCTACAATATCTTTCTTGTCGGCCATGTAGCTGATCTTAGGTCACGACATCAGGGTCAACCCGGCCAGTTTTCCCTGCCAAATCCGATAGCGCCCGCGCGGCCGCGGTCACGTCTGAAAGCGCGTCTTCAGGGCGCATAGACAGTCTAGTAGGATCTGTTTCAAGCTGTTCCAGATAAATACGGATTGTTGCGCCGGACGTGCCTGTACCGGACAGTCGGAACACGGCACGCGCGCCGCCTTTAAACGAAACACGGATGCCTTGCGCGGCAGAATGCGATCCGTCCACAGGATCGTCATAGGCAAATTCATCCGCTTCTTCCACGGTTAGCGCGCCAAATGACGTCCCCGCGAGCGTTGGCAATGCTGTGCGCACGTCATCCATCATCGTCTGTGCAGCAGTACTGTCGACATCTTCGTAGTCGTGGCGCGAATAATAGCACCGACCGTAGGTTGACCATAAATCAGTGAGGATTTCATCGACCGATTGGCCGGTCTGAGCCAAGATATTCAGCCAAAGAAGAACGGCCCACAGCCCGTCTTTTTCACGCACATGATCGGAACCTGTTCCGGCAGATTCCTCACCACACAACGTCGCCTTACCCGCGTCCAGTAGATTCCCAAAGAATTTCCAACCCGTCGGCGTTTCATAACAATCAATTCCAAGACCTGCCGCCACACGATCCACGGCGCGCGATGTAGGCATGGAACGGGCAACACCCGCTAAACCCTTGGCATATCCAGGTGCGAGGTGAGCTTTGGCCGCCAAAACCGCCAGACTGTCAGACGGCGTGACGTAGGCATTGCGCCCGACGATCATATTGCGATCACCATCCCCGTCCGATGCAGCACCAAAATCCGGCGCATCTGCTCCATACATGGTATCCATCAACGTCTTGGCCCAAATCGGGTTTGGATCGGGATGGCCACCACCAAAATCGGGGCTGGGATTGCCATTGATGACTGTTCCTTTCGGCGCGCCCAACGTCGTCTCTAAGATCGCACGCGCATATGGCCCCGTCACAGCGTGCATCGCATCAAAGCACATGGTGAACCCACCCGCGAACAGGGCGCGGATTTTCGGGAAATCAAACAACGTTTCCATCAGGGCAGCATAGTCTTCCACCGGATCGACGATTTCGACGTCCATCCCGGAAACCGATAGATCGCCAAGCGTGTTAAGATCGACTTCTTCGGACGCTACAATCTTGTAGCAATCGATATCCAAGGTGCGCGCGAATATCTTATCGGTCACTGTTTCTGTCGCGGGGCCACCATTGGCGCCATTGTATTTCAACCCAAAATCAGCGTTCGGCCCGCCCGGATTATGACTGGCCGAAAGGATTAGCCCACCATCTGCGCCGCGTTTACGGATCAAATGACTTGCTGCGGGTGTCGACAGGATGCCACCCTGCCCGACAATACATTTCGCGGCATCATTGGCCGCGGCCATTCGCAAAATCACCTGAATGGCTGCATCGTTAAAATAGCGGCCATCCCCCCCCACAACGAGTGTTTTTCCCGCAATGCCACCAATGCCATCGAACGTTGCTTGCACATAGTTTTCGAGAAAATGCGGCTGCATAAAAACGGCAGTTTTCTTGCGCAGGCCGCTTGTCCCCGGTTTTTGTCCTTCAATGGGGTCTGTACGAACGGTTTGCATCGGCATTGCAGGTTCCTTTTAATTTAATTCATTGGTTCTTGTGAAAAAACTGTCACGGAATTCGCAGTAACACTCATGCCGGGTGTCACGGCAATCGCATCGTCTTGACTGGTATCAAATCGGCGCACCCAACACAGCCCGTCGGTTACACGAGGCGGCGTAATATCAACAGCATCGCCAGAGTTAAGGACGATAAGTAAGGCCCCTTCGCGCTGAACATATTCCGGGGTCCCCGATGCCATCCGCATTTCTGCAACCAACACTTTGAGATCTGGATCATCCCAATCCGATTGGCGCATCGCACCGCCGTCAACGCGACGCCAAAACAAATCCGGTTCGCCATCAATCAGGCGGGCGCGTGAATGCAGGAAACGGCGTTGGCGCAAGATCGGGTGCATTTTGCGAAATGCGATTGCTTGTTGGCAAAATGTGAAGAATGGGTCATCCTTTTCGGGCCAGTTCACCCAGCCGATATCATTGTCTTGGCAATAGGCGTTGTTATTGCCGCCTTGCGAATTGCTGAGTTCGTCGCCCGCGAGCATCATTGGCGTCCCTTGAGACAACATAAGCGTAGCAATCAAATTGCGCTTGCGCTGTGTGCGCGCCGCGACAATCGCCGGATCATCAGACGCGCCTTCATGCCCCATATTGCTGGAATGATTGTCAGAATGGCCATCGCGGTTGTTTTCACCATTCGCCAAATTGTTTTTAGCATTGTAGCTGACTGTGTCTTGCAACGTGAACCCGTCATGCGCTGTTAGAAAATTAAGCGATGACGTCGCTTGCCGTCCATCGTGATCAAAAAACCGCGCAGAGCCTGCAAGACCCGTCGCAATCGCCGATACCGTGCCGGCATCACCCCGCCAAAACGAACGCGCGTTATCGCGAAATTTATCGTTCCACTCTGCGAACGGTGCAGGATAGGCACCCAGCTGATACCCACCCGGCCCAATGTCCCAAGGTTCGGCGATCAATTTTACACGGTTCAGCACAGGATCTTGACCAATCGCGCGGAAAAACGGCCCGTCACGATCAAACCCTTCGCGGGTGCGTCCTAACGTGGAACAGAGATCAAATCGAAACCCATCCACGTGCATGACTTCGACCCAATAGCGCAATGAATCCATCACCAAACGGATGACCGCGGGGCTTTCGAAATCTAACGTGTTTCCGCAGCCTGCATCATCGATATAGTATCGTTTTTCATCCGCGAGCCGATAATAGGAGGAATTATCGAGCCCTCGAAACATCAACGTCGGGCCCATTTGGGATCCTTCGGCGGTATGGTTATAGACCACGTCCAAGATCACTTCGATGCCGGCGCCATGGAACCGTTTCACCATTTGCTGAAATTCAGCAATATCAGTGCCTTGCATGTAGCGTGGGTCTGGCGCGAAGAACCCATAAGTCATATAGCCCCAATAGTTCGTCAGGCCTTTGTCTACTAAGAACTTATCGTTGACGAACGCCTGCACCGGAAGCAATTCAATCGCCGTCACGCCGAGGTTATTAAGGTGCTCCAAGATTGGGTCTGACGCCATCGCCAAATAGGTGCCTGCATTCGGGATGTCGCGCCGCGCTGCCGTAAGTCCTTTGACGTGGGCTTCGTAAATCACCGAATTCTCTAGGCTATGCTGCGGCCGGTCTGGATCAGCCCATCCACGATCTGGCGCGGCCACGACACAACGCGGCATATAAGGTGCGCTGTCGGTTTTGCTAAAGCTCAGGTCCTTGGCTTTGTCGCCGGTTTTGTAGCCAAAGAGCGCATGATTCCAAATCGGGTGACCCGTTAGCTGTTTGGCGTATGGATCGATCAGAAGCTTATACGGGTTAAATCGGTGGCCTTCCTCGGGCGTATATGGGCCATCCATGCGCACACCGTATTGCTGGCCCGGCGTCATTCCCGGAAAATACCCATGCCAAACGTGCCCTTCCCGTTCTGGCAACGCTATATTCTGGACCTCTTGACCGTTTTCATCAAATAGACAAATCATCACCTTTGTCGCATGGCGCGAGTAAAACGCGAAATTCACACCACCGCCATCGTATGTGGCGCCAAGCGGCGATGCCCTCCCCGGTTCAATGAGCCCGATCGCTTGCGTCACGCTGAAGCGCCGATAAGGTGTTCATAGATCGCGTGATAATCCGCGGCAGACGAATCCCAATCGACCTTAGATTTCATAGCATTGCGCTGCATTCCTTCCCACACTTTGGGTTGTTTCCAAAGGCCGTGCATGCGGGCAAACGCCTGTCCAAGTGCGTCTTGCGTGATGGGGAAAAACTGAAACCCTGTCGCAACGTTCGCCGCAAGGGCTGCGGGTGATGCGTTGATCACGGTATCCGCCAAACCGCCCGTCAAAGCGACAAGTGGCAAAGTGCCATACCGCAACCCATAAAGTTGTGTCAGCCCGCACGGTTCAAACCGCGACGGCACCAGAATGACGTCGCCCCCAGCCATCATTTGATGCGACAGCGTTTCATCGTAGCCAATTCTTACGGCCATATTTTCGTTTTGAGCAGCGGCTTGGCTCAGCGCCACTTCGAGGCGTGGATCACCGGACCCCAGCAACGCCAGTTGTCCGCCATGGGCCAACAAGTCTGGAAGTGTCGCCAGCAAAAGATCAATCCCTTTTTGATCTGACAAACGCGATACAAGCACACACAGCGGCCCATCCGAATGCGGCAAACCAAAGGTTTCGCGCAGTGCCTTTTTGTTGGCCTCCTTGCCTTTGGGCGCGGTGTAAGGCGAGATATTTGGGTCGCTGGCCGGGTTCCAAACATCTAAATCAATGCCATTGACGATCCCAACAAGATCAGATTGGCGGTGACGCAGCACCCCGTCCATCCCCATCCCAAAATCGGGCGTCATCAGTTCATTTGCATAAGTCTGGGACACGGTCGTAATTTTGTCCGCCCCCATCAACCCGGCCTTTAGCGCGGAAATCTGCCCCCAGAATTCGAAATGGTCCGACGTAAACCGCCCAGTGTTTAGCTGAAGCGATCCCATCCGTTCCGGACCGGTGTTGCCGTGAAATGCGATATTATGGACCGTGAAAACAAATGGTGTGTTGCCCAGATATTCGGGTACCAATCCAGCCTGCCAATCGTGCCCGTGTACAATTTCAGGACTCCATCCGCCTGCACCGTCCTTAGCAATCTTTGCAGCCACGGCACATAACGCCGCAAAACGTTCAGGGTTGTCGGCCCAATCTTGCCCAGCCGCGTCGGCGTAAATGCCGCCATCGCGATCATACAGATGTGGCGCATCAAGTATCAACAGATCAAGCGACGCAACCTTGGCCGACAACAATCGCGCCTTACCGCCAAAAAAGTGCGCGAACGTATCGACCACTTTGGTTTTGCCCAACTTGCCTTGAACAGCTCGATACCCCGGTAACAAAACCTTCACCGTATCTCCATGCGCCGCTAATGCAGATGGCAAAGCCCCCGCCACATCCGCCAATCCACCTGTCTTTATCAGCGGTGCGCATTCCGACACGACGAAAAGAACGTCACTCATAGTGCCGCAGCCCGTGCATCCAACATATCTTGGGTGATCAGCGTGATCCCACGTTCTGTAACGCGGAACCATTTTTCGTCTTCTGCAGAATCTTCGCCGACGATCAAACCTTCGGGAATGACAACGCCCCCATCAATCACAACCTGTCGCAACCGCGCAGAACGATTGATGACGACATTTGGCAAAACAACCGCATGATCCAACACGGCGTAGGAATTGGTATGAACGTTTGTGAACAACACTGAATTGCGTACCTCGGTTCCCGAAATAATGCAGCCCCCCGAAACCATAGATGATATGGCCATCCCGCGACGTTGGCTTTCGTCGTGAATGAATTTTGCGGGCGGGACAGCTTCGTTGTAGGTCCAGATCGGCCAGTCCTTGTCCCAGAGATCAAGTTCCGGCGTAAAGTTCGTCAGATCGATATGGGCCTGCCAAAACGCGTCAACGGTGCCAACATCTTTCCAATAGGCCGGCGCCCCATCTGCGCGCACGCAGCTTTCATCAAAACGATGCGCCATTGCTGTGCCGTTCTTGACGATATTTGGGATCAAATCGTTGCCGAAATCATTCGATGAATTCGAATCTTGGCCGTCCTTTACCAAGAGTTCGCGCAGAAACGCCCAGTCAAAAACATAGATGCCCATCGACGCAAGCGAGAGGTCAGGATTTTCGGGCGTCCCCGGTGGATCCGCAGGCTTTTCAAGGAAATCTGTAATGCGCCCACTATCGTCCGTTCCCATGACACCAAAGGCTGTGGCTTCGTGGCGCGGGACAGTCAGACAGCCAATCGTGACATCCGCCTTGGTCTCTACGTGTTGGCGAAGCATAATTTCGTAATCCATCTTATAGATGTGATCCCCCGCCAAAATAATAACGTAATCAACGCCATAGCTATCTACAATGTCAATATTTTGGGTGACAGCATCCGCCGTTCCTTTGTACCAACTTTCGGTTCCGTTCCGTTGCGACGCAGGCAAGACATCGATAAATTCATTGCGTTCAGCACCCAGAAAATTCCATCCACGCTGCACATGCCGGATTAGGGAATGGGCCTTGTATTGCGTTGCGACGGCCATTTTACGGATGCCCGAATTCATTGCATTGGATAGGGCAAAGTCAATGATCCGTGCCTTTCCACCAAAGGGAACAGCGGGCTTAACACGCCTATCGGTCAGCTCCTTAAGGCGGCTCCCCCTTCCACCCGCAAGCACAAATACCATGGATCGCTGTGTCAAACGCTTTGTCTTCATGTCGCTTCCCTCTCCCTAAACTTCATGTCGTTTCCCTGAGCCGCAGCATGATCGTAGACAAGGGCGGCAATGTCACAACGATCGATTGATCCTGCCCGTCTGTCCCAATCTGTTCAGTCGCGACACCGCCCAGATTGCCACGATTTCCTCCGCCGTAGGCTGCCCCATCCGTATTCAGGACCTCATCCCAGTCCCCCCATGCAGGCACACCAATCCTATACCCAGCTCGTTCGATGGGCGTGAAATTGCAGACGACAACCACCGGCGCATCTGCACCGTCGCCAAACCGCGCAAATGCAAGGATTGATTGGGACGGCTCATTGTGCAGCCACGCAAATCCATCCGGCATGCAATCTTTGGCATGGAGACTTCGGGTGGTGCGATACAGTCCGTTTAGATCGCGGATCAACGTTTGCATGCCTTGGCCGGCCGGTTGTTCGGCCGCATCCCAATTCAAGTCGCGGTCATGAGACCATTCTTCTGGTTGGGCGAATTCACATCCCATAAATAGCAGCTTCTTGCCCGGATGGCCCCACATAAACCCGTAGTATGCCCGCAAATTTGCATACTTTTCCCATTCATTTCCGGGCATTTTATCAATCATCGACCCTTTGCCGTGCACCACTTCGTCGTGACTGATGGGCAGTATGAAGTTTTCAGAAAACGCCCAATCAATAGGAAAGGTCATCAAATGATGATCATGTTGGCGATACACTGGGTCTTTTTCCATGTAGCGCAAGGTGTCGTTCATCCAGCCCATGTTCCATTTATACCCAAACCCAAGCCCCCCAGCGTGGACAGGCTGAGACACCCCGGGAAAGGAAGTGGATTCTTCGGCCACCGTCATGACACCGGCATCGGCGCCATAAACGGCGGTGTTCATGTCCTGAAGGAATTCGATGGCTTCGTAATTTTCGCGCCCACCATCCTTGTTGGGCACCCATTCATCCGCGTTGCGTGAATAATCTCGATATAACATCGACGCGACCGCATCTACGCGCAGACCGTCCAGGTGATATTCTTCCATCCAATACAAGGCATTGGCGACATAGTAATTTTTGACCTCGCGCCGTCCGTAATTCGGAATTAACGTGTTCCAATCCTGATGGAACCCTTCACGCGGATCGACGTGTTCGTACAACGCAGTCCCGTCAAACTGCGCCAAACCATGCGGATCGGTAGGAAAATGCCCCGGCACCCAATCTAGCAAAACACCAATGTCCGCCGCATGTGCGGCTTCGACCAGATCGCGGAATTCATGGGGCGGACCGAAACGGATCGTGGGCGCATACATGCCCACCGGCTGGTAGCCCCAAGATCCATCAAATGGGAACTCAGATATCGGCAGAAGTTCAATATGGGTAAAGCCCATGTATTTCACATAGCCAATCAAATCCCGCGCCAATTCCTGATAGGACAAGGGGCGACCGCCATCATCATAGCGCCGCCGCCAAGACCCAAGGTGAACCTCATAAATCGCGATTGGCGCGCTGCGATCTGCACGCGAAGCTCGCGATTTCATCCAACCTGTGTCTTTCCAACCATAGCCTAGGATATCACGAACAATGCTCGCCTTTTCTGGAGGATGTTGGGACCCGAACCCAACTGGATCGGCCTTGTCAGTGTCACCCGCAGCGCTGGTGATTTTGTATTTATAAACAGCGCCATCCCCAATCCCTGGAACAAAGATTTCCCAAACGCCGGTTTTGCCTGCCGGTCGCAAGATGTGGCACCGCGCGTCCCAATTGTTAAAATCACCAATGACACTGACCCGTGTGGCATTTGGCGCCCATACCGCGAAATGCGTGCCCTGTGTCTCTTGATGGGTCATCACATGCGCCCCGAGCACACGCCAAAGTTCTTTATGGGTGCCTTCGCCGACCAAGTATTTGTCAAAATCGGTTAATACAGGATCAAAAGCATAGGGATCGCGCATGCTTTGAATCGCCCCGTCGGCATTTATGACATTTAATGTGTAGGTTTTTCCAGCAACTGGCCCACCAAACACTGCTCCACCAAAGGGACGCAATTTTGCGGTATCTCGCCCGCTTGTCACGGTGACAGATTGGGCCTCGGGCTGAAACGTGACGACCCATGGAATGCTGCCATCTACGTGCCGACCAAGCACATCATATGGCGCGGGGTGACTGCCTTGGTTCAGCGCGACGATATCATCTTGAGACAGAAAACCTGGCAAACGGTCGGTGCTGTCATCCCCAATCATTCAACCATATCCATTCATTGACAAAAAGTGCGTGCGCCCCTGCTTAGGCTAACGCGACCTAGACCAACAAGAAACACTCTTGTGGCTGATACGTCAACGAAACAGCGTTATCTGACCACCCAAAAAAGGGCACCATCGGCAAGCCATTGCCTGTCCTTTGTTGGCCCCTTTTCTTTTTACGTTTCGGTTGTATCGTTTTGCCATGAGTATTGATCGACGTCATTTTTTGACCGCTTCTGCCGCGTTAGTGCTGACCGGATGTAGCGCGCCCGCCCGCGCGCCCTCCCCGGTAATCGCGACCCGCGGTTTGCCTACAGACCTTAGGCCCTCGCCCAACGCAGCATTTGATGCATGGGTTGCCGCGTTCCGTTCGCGATCTGGTGTGTCTGGATCAACATTTGATGCGGCCTTTGCCAGTGCAGGCTATCTGTCGGGCGTCGTACAGCGTGATGGCAACCAGATTCAAACGCGCCGCACGCTTGAAGAATATCTTTCAATCGCAACTTCGGATGAACGTATCGCAAAAGGGCGCGCTGCATTTTTGCGCCATCGCACGACATTGGATGCAATCGAAGCGCGGTACGGGGTAGACGCGCTGATTGTGGCCGCAATCTGGGGCATGGAAAGCACGTTTGGTGAAAAGCGTGGGCAAATTCCGGTTGTGTCATCTACAGCGACGTTGGCGTTTGATGGGCGGCGCGGTGATTTTTACGAAAGCCAACTGCGGGCTGCCTTGCGGATCCTCGAACGTGGCGACACAACGCCAAGTCAACTGACGGGAAGCTGGGCGGGTGCGATGGGCCACACCCAATTTATTCCCACGTCCTACCAATCCTTCGCTGTCGATTTCACAGGCGACGGGCGGCGTGACATTTGGGGTGAAAATCCTGCTGACGCGCTGGCGTCTACAGCAAGCTACTTGGCGCGCAACGGATGGCGCAACGGGTTGAAATGGGGCAGCGAAACGGGCACCGGCGGGCCGGATGGCCGTACGATTCAGCCTCAAGCAGGTGGCGTTCGATTTACCGTTACTCGAAACTTCAACGTTCTGAAAACATATAATAATTCTGATCTATATGCACTCGGGGTGGGGTATCTGGCGGACCGCATTGGCGGCGCTGGACCACTGAGGGGCAGCTTTCCACCCGATGAAAACGGATTGAGCCGCACCGATCGGATTGCCATACAGCGCGGGTTAACTGCGCGTGGCTATGACATCGGAACAATTGATGGTGTTGTTGGCACATTGACGCAAAACGCGATCCGCGAATTTGAAACGTCTCAGGGCCTTCCTGTGCGCGGCATTGCGAGCCGTGAAATCCTTGCGCGTTTGCGGTAATCTATCCCGCGTTACGTGTCCTTGGTCCGTCATCTTTCTGGTCACGGATCAACATGAACGCCTTGTTCGCCGGGAGCGCGGGCGAAAAGTAATAGCCTTGCAAAACGTCACACCGCATCGCCCTTAGGGTTTGAATATGGTCTTCGGTTTCTACGCCCTCGGCCACCACTTGCAAATCCAAAGTCGCGCAAAGATCAATGATGGTTTGCACAATCGGGCGCGCTGTCGGGTCATCTAGATCAGCGACAAACGCGCGATCAATCTTGAGCCGATCCAACGGAAGAGCGCGAATGTAGCTCAGCGACGAATAACCAGTCCCAAAATCATCAAGTGCAATTCTCACACCTAGAAACGACAAATCACGCAAGACCTCGCAGGTGGTCCTCTTGTCGTAGATTAAAACACCTTCCGTAATTTCAATTTCTAGCTGGGTCGGCGGAAGCCCTGTCTGTTCCAGAACACGCCGGACCAATTGCACCACATCTCCGCGCGTGACCTGCGCGGGTGACAGGTTAACGGATAGAAGCGGTGGATCACCATTGCTGATCGCCGCCCATTCAACGGCGTCCGTACAGGCGCGCCGCAGCAATCGTTCGCCCAAATCGTGGATTAGGCCGGTTTCTTCTGCGATCGGAATGAAAATGTCTGGCCCAACGGCCCCCAAAGAAGGGTCGTTCCAACGCGCCAATGCTTCAAAACCGACGAGTTCGCCCGTTTGCGCGCTGTACTGTGGTTGATAGTGAGGAATGATCCGATCATCCGAAATTGCGGCTTTCAAACGCTCCGTCACGACAAGACGCTTTTGCATGCCAGTCTGCATTTCCGCTAGAAACACGCAGCACTGGTTTCGACCCCGTTGCTTGGCATCATAGAGGGCAAGATCCGCTTGTATCAAAAGAGCCGGTCCCTGTGATGTGTCCTGCGGAAACGACGCGCGCCCGATGGATGCAGACGTCACCAGTTCGAAGTGTTCGATCAAATATGGTTGAGACAAGCGAACAAGCAGGCGATTCACAAAGTCGTCAAGTTTGGGGACGTTTGTGCGATTTGAAAGATCAACAAGGACCAGAAATTCATCCCCGCCCAAACGGGCCACTAGATCAGACACTCCGGACTCGTGTTGAAGACGATGCGCTACGTCTTCAAGCAATCTGTCACCGATGGCGTGCCCGTAACTGTCGTTGACTTGTTTGAACCCATCCAGATCAATCAACAAAGCAACGCAGTGATCGACCCGCACATCGAGATTTTCTAGATGACGTTTGACGACATTGCGGTTGGCAAGTCCTGTCAGCGGATCATGATCGGCCAAGAATTCGATTTGGCGCTGCGCTTGTACTGTGGTTGTGGCATCTGCAAAAATTCCACGAAATCCACTGAAGGTGCCGCCGTCATATTGCGGACGGCCCCGCATCATGATCCATTTTGTGCTTTGCAATTCAGGATCCTGAAACGGCAAAATAACCTCGTGAAAATCCGCCCGGTCTGCGAAAGCTGTCTTGAGACGTGAAAAGGCGTCTTGCCCTAGCGGATCGACCGTCGAACCAATCGCATCCAGGAGCGAGGTTGGACAACTTTCGCCGGCTTTGACGCCAATAAGATCAAGGACTTGTTGGGGACCAGTTATAAGACAACCGGCAGCATTCGTCCGCCATAACCATTCGACGCCTTGTTCTTCATAGTCCTTCAGCAGAAGATCAACGACTTCTGTTTTCTGGGTTAGAGCCTCGAGGTTTATGAATGCCCGTGCTTGGGCCTTGGCCCGTTCAAGCGTGGCATTAAAGATCGCAACACCAGCGACCAACGACAAACACCCAATCACAATATCCGAACCCGAGCCCGTCAAGGTGCCCGTCACCAATGGAACCAAAGTAAGGACCGTCGTTTGAATTCCCAAATACCAAAACGCGGCACGCGGCGCTTGTGCGAAGCCGACGGTTCCCAATGCAAGGCTGCCCGCCATAACAGTTGTCAAAATCGTTTTTGCATCGCCTTCTAGGGCAGGAAAAAACAGAACCATCCCCATGCACCAAATCGATGCATTCAGACGTGTTTCTGCCACGAAACTTGCCATATCAGCACTACTGCCATCGGTTTCGTAGGATTCAGACCAGCGAAAAAACTGCCACCAAGAAAAGATAAGAATCACACCTGTCCAGATCAGCACGACAGCATTGATCCCCATGCCCCATGCCTGAAACGAAAGAACAGGGCCGAATACAGTATTGCCGACAACAAAGACGCGCATTTGATCGATCGCGCCCCGCATTTGCTGGCGCCGCATTCGTTTTCTTGCTTCCTCCGGCAAATCCGCAATACGAATTTGGTCCGTACCAATTGCTTTTCCCACGCGGTCGAGGAACGCTTGGGCAAAAAAGTTCACGCCACGGCCTAGCAAACTAAATACTCCTACCGAACTGGCAGAGGGTTTAGGCAGCCGATCTTAATTTTGTCTTAGGTTCCTGGCGCGTCGTTCTCGGGATTTAGCGAAAAGTGTTGGTTTCCTTAAGATCATAGTGGGCCCTGTTGCATTCAAACGAAATCAAAGTCGTTAAATGTGCCCAACTGCGCCACAGTGGTGTTTTCAACAAGGATCGTATCGCCGCTGGCCAAAGTAATTAGCGTATCATTGCCTGACGTTGAAAACTGAACGTCCGCCGCAGTCATTCCTGCAATTTGGATCGTATCACCGCCAATCAGGAAATCCGTGATGACATCATCACCATCACCCGCAACGAATTCAAACACATCAGCGCCGCCACCGCCGGCAATCGTATCGTTGCCTGTCCCGCTGTTGATGCGATCTTCACCCGCTCCGCCAAAGATGACATCATCACCGCCGCGTCCAAACAGCACGTCATCACCATCTTTACCGCGCAAATCATTGGCTTTGCCTGTGCCGCGCAAATCATCATTTCCGCTGCCACCATAAACGTTTTCAAAGGCCCCGATGTCATCACCTTGCGCATGACCGCCAGATGCGGTGTTGGCTTGCAAATCAATGCGAACACCCGTCGTGTCCGTCGTATAGATCAACGTGTCTTCGCCGCGCCCCCCACGCAATCGGTCCGCACCTTCATCGCCGCGGATTGTGTCATCACCATCACCGCCCACAAGCCGGTCATTTCCCAGCCCGCCGATGATGTTGTCTTCGCCTGCGCCGCCAATCAGTGCATTGTCACCATCGTCTCCGCGCAGGTCATCATTGCCGCTTCCGCCAATAACTTGTTCGAAATTCACGATCGTATCACCATCCGCCTCGCCGCCCGTCGCGGTGTTTGACGCCAAGTTCACGACAACACCCGTCACATCCGAAGAATAAGACAAGGTATCGATGCCCGACCCACCATTCAGGCTGTCCGCCCCGTCCGAGCCGCGCAACGTGTCGATGCCAGAGCCACCGATCAGCGTATCATTGCCGCC
>CAYOSK010000011.1:0-33543 GCA_964406585.1 uncultured Octadecabacter sp.
GGGGTAAAATGATACCGTAATTGCAGCGTATTGTTTTTATTGTATTTATTTAGCTTCTTCGCGCTTGACCGGGTCGCCGCCTCGTTTATAAGCCACTCATCCGAATGACAGGGCAGAAATGCCCCCCTACCGTTTTGGTGAGATATGAAAACCTTTTCTGCTACTCCGGCGGATATCGACAAGAAATGGATCCTGATCGACGCTGAAGGCGTTGTTCTGGGCCGTTTGGCATCGATCATCGCCATGCGCTTGCGCGGCAAGCACAAAGCGACGTTCACACCGCACATGGACATGGGCGACAATGTCATCGTGATCAACGCTGACAAAGTCCAATTGACCGGTAAAAAACGCGACAAGCCGAACTATTGGCACACGGGCACCGTTGGCGGCATCAAATCCCGCACAACCGGTGAAATTCTTGAAGGCGCGCACCCCGAACGGGTCGTCATGCAGGCGGTCAAGCGCATGTTGCCTGGCAACCGTTTGTCCCGCGTTCAGATGACACACCTGCGTGTATTCGCTGGCACTGAGCACGGCATGGACGCCCAACAGCCCGAAGTTCTGGACGTGAAGTCTATGAACAAAAAGAACACGAGGACCGCATAATGGCCGATCAAGTGAACTCTCTGGAAGAACTCGGTCAGGTTGCAGACGGCATTGAAACCGTAGATGCGCCTGTCGTTGAAACTATTCACCGCGAACCCGTTAAAGACGATCTCGGCCGCTCTTATGCGACCGGTAAGCGTAAAGACGCGGTTGCACGCGTCTGGATCAAGCCAGGCTCCGGCAAGGTCATCGTCAATGGCCGTGAGCAGGAAACATATTTTGCGCGTCCCGTTTTGCGCATGATCCTTCTTCAGCCGTTCGAAGTAACCGGTACAGTTGGTCAGTTCGACGTTATGGCAACCGTCAAAGGCGGTGGTTTGTCTGGTCAGGCCGGTGCAGTCAAGCACGGTATTTCCAAGGCATTGCAACTGTTTGACCCGACGCACCGCGCGGCCCTCAAGGCTGCTGGTTTCCTGACACGCGACAGCCGTGTTGTTGAACGTAAGAAGTACGGTAAGGCGAAAGCCCGTAAGAGCTTCCAGTTCTCCAAGCGTTAAGTTTGGTTCGATATTTTGGGAAAGGGCGGTCCTGCGGGGCCGCCCTTTTTCGTTGGGGACGGTCGCGGGTGGTGATGTCGGGTTTGAGCCCAAACTTACCAACGGGTTTCCACGCGGTTAGAAACTCCATACAGATATCAGGGATGCACAGACTACTCGAGAAATCAGAGATCTTTGGAACTTGCTGGGTCGAGTTTAACGTTTCAGGCAGCAACGAAAGATACGAACATTGGCAGGCGTCATCGCGCTATGCCTCTTTGGATGCAATGTACGATGTATTTGAGATTTTTTCTATTTGCATCAAAGATTTCGACCTTTATCGACCGACCCGTATCGACGACAATGCAGCTCAGGAATTGAGCATGATGTTGGACGCGTTTGCATCTACCGGCACCAATAGAGCAGCCAGAACATTTGCTTCAGAACTAAGCTTTTTCATCCGTGAGAGCTTAGCAGACGAGAAGTCTATCTGGGTGCTGGGCGTTTAACACCTAATGGGCGGCAAAGTCCCGCACTGCTGACCAATCTTCTGGACAAATAAACGACCATCACAGCTTACGCGTCCGTTTCGATCAACCCCAGCCCACGCAGGTAAACTCCAATGCCCGACTCCAGTAGGTCTTCGGGCGGGAAGGGTGATTTTGTTCCGGGGGATCCGCGGGCGAAGAGTTCAACGACGCCGTGGCTCATGGCCCAGATATGGGCGCTGAACATTTGCGGCGGGGGGCGTTTTTCTTCTGGGATGTGCAATGATAATTCAACTGCGGCGCGTTCAAGAACGCCCATTGCGCGGGTGGCGACGTCGTTCAGTTCTGGTGTGCGTTGGGTCGATATCCCGCTTTCAAACATCGCAACGTAGTGGCCGGGGTATTTGCGCGCAAAGGCCAAATAGGCGCGCCCCGTTGCTTCAAAAGATGCCAGTGCTGATGGCTGCCCTTTGTTATAAGCGTATTCCATCAGATCGGCGAAAATTTCGTACCCTTGGCGTGCGGCTTCGGCGATCAAATCTTCGCGGCCCTCAAAATGGCGATAAACAGCTGCGGGGGTGACGCCTGCTTCGCGCGCGGCTTCGGACAAGGTAAATCCGGTCGGTCCCTTGTCTTCGATCAACCGCAACGCACCGTCTACCAATGCCCGTTTGAGATCCCCGTGATGGTAGCCGCGTTTAGCCACCTGTTGTCTCCGTCATGAGGTCTGGGCCACCAACGATGTTTTCATCAACCGCGCCCAAAGCCGTATCGTTCCGGCCCGTATAGTCCAATTGGCGCAAAACGGCGCGGATTGCGTTCACCCGCGCGCGGCGCTTGTCCGCACTGCGCACCACCAACCAAGGCGTGTCGGGGGTGTGGGTTTTGGTCAGTGTTTCTTGAATGGCGACGGAATATTCTTCCCATTTCTTCAGCCCTTCAACGTCGATCCAGCTCAGTTTCCATTGTTTCAAAGGGTCGCTTTCGCGGTCCAGAAACCGTTTCAACTGTGCGGCGCGGTCGACATTCAGCCAGATCTTGAAAACCTTGATCCCTTCGTCGACCAACATTTGTTCGAACGGGTTGACCTGTTCGAACCATTTTTCGCGTTGTTCGTCGCTACAAAACCCGAATACTTTTTCCACGACGCCGCGATTGTACCAACTGCGATCAAAAAATACGACTTCACCTTTGGTTGGTAGGTGTTTGATATAGCGTTGGAAATACCACTGTCCCTGTTCGGTTTCCGTGGGCTTTGAAAGGGCGACAACCCGTGCGCCACGGGGGTTCAGGTTTTCGCGAAACCTCTTAATGGTTCCGCCTTTTCCGGCAGCGTCGCGGCCTTCAAAAACGATGGCAATACGTTGGCCCGTGTCTTTGGCCCAGCGGTGCATTTTGACAAGTTCAACCTGTAGATCTGCGATTGCAGCTTCGTAGTCTGATCGCTTCCAACGTTTTTCATAGGGAAAGTTGGTTGCAAGGATTTCACCCTTTTTAGCCGTTTCGATTTCGGCGCGCACCTGTGCGGGCGCCTGATGTTCAAAATAGCGGCTGATATCGCCGTCAAAGGGTAGATCGGTCATATGGGGGCCTTTCGTGTCGTCGTGTCGCGCGACTATGGCGGTGGTGGCACCTTAGCGCAATCCGGCTTGGGCCGCGATCCGATCTATGGCGGCTTCGATCAGGTCGGGTTCCGCGTGGTGGGGCATATGTCCGACACCTTCCAACACAGTCAGATTGGCATGGGGCACCGCCGCCTTAAGTGGGATCGAATGGATGTCTAGCGGGACAGTAACGTCGCGATCTCCGTGCAGTATTTCCAGCGGCATCGTCAGTTCCGCACTGTATCGTGCGGCCATGTCCACGATATGTGGGCGCAATGTATTCACCTGCCGTGCATTCGCGCGAAAGGACGCCGGACGAATGGTCAGGGTGCCGCCGATATGGTCCACATATCCCGCAGGGACCGACTGAGGGGCGAAAATACCACTGATGGCATCTTCAATCCGTTGATCGGATGCGAATGCGGATATGATCGGTGGGACAATCGCGCCGCCAATCGCCGATCCATTCACCTTATAATAGGCGCCCAAATCTCCGGGCCACGGATGTGACGGCCCCGCAAGGTTAACGATTCCAGCCGTTGCATCTGGATGGTTCAAACCCCACGCAAGGGCCACGGACGCGCCGTAAGAATGGCCCAGTACAATGGGTCGACTTGCGCCCAATTGGGCAGCTGCCGCCTGAAGCATTGCGGCCTGATCTGCCGGGCTTTCGGCATCAGTGTTAAATGCACCATCAAAATCCGGTGATACGCGGTCTGTGTATCCAAGGCCGGGGCGGTCAAAGGCGATCACGCGGTATCTGTCCGACAGACGATCCATAAAGCTGAACGTAAATTCACGGGTGTTGCCACCCGCACCGTGAATCAAAATGACATCGGGGCCTTGTCCGCGCACAACCGCATGGACCTGCCGTCCGTTTACCAAGATGAATTGACCTTCTGGCGGGAAGTCGCGTTCAGCGGCTACACTACGCACGCCTGATTGACGCTCAGTTAGGGCGGCGCAGCCTGCGAGCGTTGCAATGGATAGGGTTGCGATCAGTTTTAGGGCCAAGGCGTCACCTCGCTCATGTTTCATCTGGGATACATAGGGCGTCCCACGGGCATCGCAACCACTGTACGGCGGCTGTTTCTATTCCGTTGCGTCCAAAGCAGCGCGCAAATCTGTGCTGGAAAGGCCAATCTGATCAATGTCGTAGGGTGTTGTCAGATAAATTTCCGAAATCCAATTGCCGTACAAAAGATGGGCGTGGCTGCGCCAACGGTTCGGCGGTGTTTTGGTTGGATCATCGCCAGGGAAATAATTGACGGGCAATTGAATGGTCGCGCCTTCGATCTGATTGCTGTCCAGATCGCGCTGATATTCCTGATTCAACGTGTCGCTGTCATATTCGAAGTGATTGAACACATAAAGCGCGCGATGATCAGGGTCTTCTACCAAGGCGGGACCAACCCGATTGGAATGCAACAATGTCCGCAAGCCCGCTGCATCAATTTCATCGCGCTTCATTTCCGTCCATCGGCTGACGGGCATGGCCAGTTCGTCAGAAAACCCACGCAAATAGGGGCTTTGCGGGGCGAAGTTCATGTGGCGATAGCAGCCGAAAAGCTTGCGATCCAGCACATATTTTTTGACGCCGTGGAAATAGTTGATCATCGCCATACCGCCCCAACACACCCCAAATGTGGAATGCACGTGGGTTTGGGTCCAATCCATGACTTCGCACAGCTCATCCCAATAGGTCACATCTGTAAAATCCAGATGTTCGATGGGTGCGCCCGTGATGATCAGGCCGTCGAATTTTTCATGTTTGACCTCTTGGAAGGTCCGATAGAATTCTTCCATGTGATCTGCAGCCGTGTTGCGGGCCTCGTGATCGGACATGCGGATGAGGGTCAGTTCGATCTGGAGCGGAGTCGCCCCAATCAGACGCGCAAACTGGTTCTCAGTCTGAATCTTTTTGGGCATCAAATTGAGAAGCCCAATGCGCAGCGGGCGAATATCCTGCTGGTCCGCCGCTGAACGGCCCATGACCATCACACCTTCGCGCGACAACACGTCAAAGGCGGGCAGGGATCGGGGCAGGCGGATGGGCATTGTTGGATTTCCTTCGCTAAGACCGTGCAAATAGGGGGGCTAGGCGCGCTGTTCAATGGCCTTTGCGATCACAGTCTCGAAATCGGTCTGATCGCGGACAGTTGCCATATCGGATGCATCCACGGTCACGCCCCAGTTGCGGGCCATAGCGGCATAACGCGGTTGGCGATGCGCCAAGGCGCGTGCATAGGTCCAGCGGATGAATGTATCTGGATCAACATCTACTTCTTGAACGTTGTTTTTATTGAGATAATCGACCCAAGATCGCGCCAAGAATTCTGGCTGATACGCCATTGGTTTCGGCGCTTTGTCGAACCGTTGCACCAGATCAGCGGTGTGATCTTCGGATCCTTTGATCCAGACCATCAAACAGGTGTCGGACAAGTGGGTCAGAACAGGGTCCTTGGGGTCTTCGGCATCAACCCATTCGCAAATGGACCCGCCCGTGTCACAGACGAAATGGGGATAGCCATACAGGTTTCGCGCGCGGTCGGCAAAATAGGCGGTGTCGCGCAGCGCGTCGAGTTCGGCACGTTTAAACTGGTCTTGACGGCGCTTGTATTCATCCATCGGCAAACCACCGCGTGCAGGATCGCCGGGTTTGCCGAGATACGTGCTGACGGGGGTCAGATTATCAAAGGTGATGTTGGACGCGATGTGAATGCTATCGCTCATCAGAAGATCGCGCAAAAACGGAACATTCATGGCCTGCGCTTTGGCATTGTCGGCAATGAACTCACCCATGTATCGGGTCCCGATCCGGTAATCGATGGAATAGTGAAACCAATCACCACAATCGCGTAACATGTTGGACACATGGGTTTTTCCCAGTCCGGACATGGCGAACAATAACACACGCTTTTGCGCGGATTGGGTCCAATCAGAAGCAGTTTGATATATCATGTCGCATCGTTAATCGCTCAACGACAGCGTCGCAACGAAAAAGCCCCGCGGCCGTTTGGCTGCGGGGCTTTCGTGTTCATTTGGAAACCTTAGAACGTGTAACCGACCTTAAGGCCGACACCAACAGCGGAGTTATCGCTAAAGCTGGACCCAATGGTTGTGACTGCGTCACCTACGTCAACGTAGCGCACGCCGCCAGAAATCTCGACGCCATTGTCCATCGTGTAGGCTGCACCGATCTGATAGCTAATGAAGCCATCTGTTGGGCCAAGGTTACCTGTCACTTCGCCAGTAGAGGCTTCGTAACCGATCGAAAATGACGCTGCGAGGTTATCCGACAAGCGACGGCCAACACCGATATTATAGGTGGTCACGTCTGCGTCATAGCTTAGGATGGACCCAGCAAGGCTATCATCCAACGAAAAACCGTTCCAACCAACATGGCGGATCGAACCGAACAGCAAGGTATCGGCGGCGATCCCGGTTTGGAAATCTAGGTTGAACGATTCAGGCAAGGTGGTGTTCAGATCACCAGCAGTGCCATCCAATGTGCTCAGTTCGATTTCGCTTGAATAGGTCAGGGCGACACGCAGCGCGATATCATCGCGCTCATACGCGGCACCGGCGACAAATCCGGTACCCGTTCCAGCGGAATAGGTGGATGCATACGCGGGTGTTGCAGACGCGGGACCGGGGCCGTCAAGATCCGGTACGCCCGGAACTTGGTAGACGCCGTTTGCGGACACATACCGCAAACCACCGTGCACGCTGAACGTCGGGTTTACTTCGTAACGGGCAAGTGCCGTAAGGCCACTGCTTTCAACCGACGCGAGAGCACCGTTCAACACGTAGCCTGCGGTGTTGTAATTGACGTCTGCACCAAATGGCTGATCAAAAATGATCCCCAATGAAAGCTGATCGTTTACCTGCGCCTTATATGCCAATCCAAGCTGTGTGTAGCTTGGCGCGATGTTGCCTGATGGCGCACCACCGAGCAAAGGGTTCATTGTGCCAGACACGCTTGGTGTCACAGACCCAAAGCTCAGCTCAGCATAATCGCCGTCTTCAAAGATTGCGGTGATCCCTTGACCGGACCGGTCAAGACCACCTGCTGCGGCGATTGTTGTTGTCATTAGCAGGGCTGCGCCTGCTGTCATATACGTTTTCATGTCCCTATCCCTTATCCATGAGTGTGTGGATATCTCCTGCGGGCACCCTAAAGAGACGGTTACAATCGGGTCAATTGGAAAGGTAACGTTACGCTACGTTCGCGCCGTAGCGTAACTTTTGTGCAAGCCGATCAGGATTTAGCCCGCCCGCCAACAATTATATTCACATAATTGGCCGCAAAAATCAGGGCAGCCCCCACAAACACCCAAGGATCCAGAACCTCGTTGTAGACGAACGCAGCAACAACCGCGATGACGGGAAGGCGTACGAAATCAATCGGCATCACGATGCTCGCCGGAGCAAGCGAGAGTGCCTTGGTCAGGCAAAAATGCGCAACAAGGCCTGCAAAGCCAATCAAGATCACCCACGGCAAGGATGACGTGGACGGCAAAGCAATATCGCCATCATATCCGGCCATGACCAATCCGAACACGGCTTGCATGACTGTCAGCCAGAACAAGATGCAGGTGATCGTTTGGGTCCGTGTCAGTTTGCGGGTGAAAATAGCAGTGAACGCAAACCCAATGGCCGCCATCGCGGCGCTTATTAAACCCGGTGAAAGGGTGGCATTAAACGGTTGGGTAACGACCATGACCCCCGCGAATCCAAGCGCCGCCGCGAGCATGCCAATGCGGGTCAAACGTTCGCCGATCACAAGTGGCGCCAATAAGATAACCCAGATGGGCGTGGTGAATTCTAATGCAAACACCTGCGCCAGCGGGATCAAGGGCAGCGCGTAAAACCACAGGTTCTGTCCCGCAAAGTGGGCGACATTGCGCATGGTGTGCAGCCCAAGCTGTTGCCGGTTTACCTGCCCTAGGGTGCCTGCCAGCCGCGCGATGATCACGACTGTGATGATCCCAGTCAGACTGCGGAACAACATAATCTCGAAGGTATCAAGTTCGATTGACACAGCCCGGCCCGCAATCGCCATTGAGGTGAAAGACGCAATCGCACCAATCATCCATATCGCAGCGCGCAAAGTGTCTGACATCTTGGTGATCCTCCGGTGTTTCCTTGCTCGCAGCTTGACAGGGGCAGCGCAAGGGGGTGCAGTAAAGGCATGAAATACGCTTGCTTGATCGCCGCCCTTGCCGGACCTGTTCACGCCGATCCATACGTGCTGCTTGACGGTGCCAAAACGGTTTTTGCGGATCAACCGCGCGTCGTCGAATTCGACAAAGGCGCTGCCCCCTGCGGGCTACGGGCAATGTCAAACCCGCACATTGGGTACTGCGCATCTGAACGGGTGCTTTATCTTCGGTCCGATTTCGTGGATCGGCCCGACGCGGCATATCAGACAGCGCATGTTATGGGGCATTATTATCAAATTCATTACGGGGTGGCAGACATCGCGTTGGCCACGATCCGCGCCAGACGCGACGACGAAGCGGCGTTGCGCGGGATGGTGACACGGCAGGTCGAATGTTTGGCGGGCGTTATCATGGCTGCCGCCGCGTTGCCGTTTGTGCCGCTGGATGTGATGTTTGATGCCGAACCCTTTACCGGATCACATTGGGGCGCACGGATGGGGACGGGGCCGCGGGTTTCGATCGGGCTGGATGCGCGGGCGCAGTGGTATGAAACCGGATATCGCGCCGGTGATGTTTCAGTCTGTTCTGTGGGGGATATGTCAGCCGAGCTTTTGGTCGCAGCACAACGCTAATCAACGTCACACGTGCCAATCAGCATGATGGGCGTTTCGCCGCGTTGGGTTAAGACGCGAACTGCATGATCAGGCCCGTCTTCGACGATCACAATGGCGCTGTCGCCGCGCCCAATAAAGGTCAATGCGCGCGGCCAATCCTGCCCGTTCGGGCGCGTTGTCAGCATCAAGGTCATGTCAGATTGCCGCAGATAGGTTAAAGAACCGGCACCACCCATAATCGACAATTGCCATTCAGGTTCAGCCCCTTGGCAGGTCAAGTTCATGTCGCCTGCATCAACGGCCGCCGCACAAAAAACCAAGAAGATAGGCAATAAACATCTCATAGCGATATCTAAGCACAGTGGATCAATGAAGCCAATCCATGGGTGGGTTCGGCGCGACCATATACAGTGTGGCGCGGGCGGCATTGAACCAGATCGCAAGACTTTCGCGGCCCAACATGCGCCAATTGGGTGCGCCGGTCTTTAGGTTTGTTCGGACGGGTTCGGACATCATCAACTGGATCGTCACGGGGCCATCTTTGTCCAACACCCACCACGCCCACTGAAATGACGCCCACGCACGCGGCAAATGAAACGCTTCGGTGACGATGATGTAATCATGTGCATCTTGGGCAAGGGGGATGGAAAACAGCGCATTTTGCAACGTGGACTGCGCGCGGCCTTCGACAACACCATGCTCCGGCGGCAAGCCAATGGATTGCGCATAGCGCGCCATTTGTGCCCCCGCGCTCGGCCCGTCAGGCGCCGCAATGCCTCCTGAAAAAATGATGATCGGCGCAAGAGAGGCATTATAAGCCTCCATGCACCGATCAATACGGGTCAAAACAGCTGGGGCCAGCGTTCCGTCGGCGTCCATCCCACCGCCAAGACACAAAATTGCGTCAGCCGGTGCGACCTGTGTCAGGTCGGGTTCGGGCCACAAAAAGGTCCACGCCACCATGGCCGCGCCTATACTGATGTAGGCGGTGATCATAAGCAAAAGCGCGCGTGCAAAAACACGCGCTATTCCCATTCAATGGTACCCGGAGGCTTGGACGTAATGTCGTAGGTGACGCGGTTGATACCGGGCACTTCGTTGATGATCCGCGTTGCGGTTTCCCCCAGAAATTCATGGCTGAACGGGTAATAGTCCGCCGTCATGCCATCAACGGATGTCACTGCGCGCAAAGCGCAGGCAAAATCATAGGTTCGCCCATCGCCCATCACACCGACTGTGCGCACAGGAAGGATCGCAACAAACGCCTGCCAGATATCATCATAAAGCCCGTGTTTGCGGATTTGATCGATATAAACAGCATCCGCTTCGCGCAGAATATCCAGTTTCTCGCGTGTGATTTCGCCGGGGCAACGGATCGCGAGACCAGGGCCAGGGAACGGGTGGCGGCCGATGAAAGACGCAGGAAGGCCAAGTTCGTGACCCAATGCGCGGACTTCGTCTTTGAACAACTCGCGCAGGGGTTCGACCAGCTTAAGCCCCATTTTTTCGGGCAATCCGCCAACATTGTGGTGGGATTTGATGGTGACACTTGGACCACCGGAAAAGGAAACGGATTCAATAACGTCAGGATACAAAGTGCCTTGGGCAAGGAACTCTGCTCCCTCGATCTCATTTGCGTATTTCTGGAAAACATCAATGAACAGACGGCCAATGATTTTACGTTTGGTTTCCGGATCGGACTGACCTTCAAGTTCACCAAGGAACAAATCAGCTTCATCCGCGTGAATGACCTTTAGGTTCATGTTGTCGCGAAACATCGCAACCACATCCGCACCTTCGTTTTTTCGCAAAAGCCCGTGATCAACGAACACACAGGTCAGCTGATCACCAATCGCTTCGTGTAACAATGCGGCCGTTACAGAACTGTCCACGCCGCCGGACAAGCCGCAAATCACCTGCTTGTCACCCACTTGTTCGCGGATTTTTTCAATGGCGATGTCTTTGTATGCATCCATCGTCCAGTCGCCGCTAAACCCCGCGATACGCACAAAGTTTTCATAAAGCGTGGCGCCATTTGGCGTGTGGTGAACTTCGGGGTGGAACTGCACAGCAAAGAAATTGCGGCTCAGATCAGCGGTGATGGCATAGGGCGCATTCGGAGACGTGCCATAGACCTTAAAACCGGGGGCCAATTTGGCCACGTGATCCCCGTGCGACATCCAGACTTGTTCGGTGTCACCCTCAAACCAGCCCGAGAGCAGATCTATGCGATCATCGGTCGGTGTTACCATCGCGCGACCGAACTCCGCGGTGCCACCGCCGCCTGAAATCTTTCCACCCTGAACTTGGCCGCCCAATTGCTGCATCATCGTCTGCTGGCCATAGCAGATTCCAAGAACCGGAATACCCATTGTCCACAAGCCATCAGGCGCGCGCGGTGATCCTTCGCGTGTCACTGAATCTGGCCCGCCAGACAAAATGACCGCCTTTGGTGCAAGTTCGCTCAAAACCGCGTCCGTGACGTTCTGATAGGGGTGAATTTCACAATAGACGTTTTGTTCACGCAAGCGGCGCGCAATAAGCTGCGTCACTTGGGACCCAAAGTCTATGATAAGAAGGCGGTCGTGTGTGATACTATCCATGCCGCGTGTTAGGCCGCACAGGGCGTAGGTGCAAGGGCAAGGTATACGTCAACATACGACACCATTCGCATCTGCCCATTTTGCCAAACACACGCGGGGGCCAGCCCCCGCACCCCCGGAGTTTGAGAAAAGCAAAGACAGGGCGTGGCAAGGTTGTGCGTAGCGGATCGTCACAGAAGAGCAAAAAGACCTTTCGGAAACAGCAATTGATCGCCTGACGTGAAATCACCGATCGGGACCCACGCGGCGCAATGGCGGCTGCCGTTGTCTTCGATTACGACGCATGTCTCTGCCGTGGCCAACCCCGGGTCGATGAGATTTGCTTTATATACAAACATGATTTCATGGCCCGGCTCGCCTTGGTGGGTGTATATGTTTTCGATCACGCCAAGCTGTGCACCGATAGAGACTGTCGCACCAATCTCTTCAAACAATTCGCGTTTGAGCGTTTGTGCTGCTGTTTCACCAAATTCGATGGTCCCGCCAAGCGGCCGCCATCCTTTCGTTGTGCCGTCATCGTTGGGAACCGCGCACACCAAGATGGCATCGCCCCGCCAAAGGATCCCAATCGCTTTGGGTCTGATTTGCGGGGCGGGTCGCCAGTGAGATGTCAGGTCTGTCATGTCAAAGGTATGCCATGTCGCATTTGCACCGCAAAGGCCGCTTCTTTCGATCCCGTAAAACGAGGTGCGGTGTAGCGTTTGGGGCAACGAGATTCTTACAGGGGTGTTTCCATGTCCGACACAGCAGAACCAATTCGTTCGGGACGTCGTGGGCGCGGGGGGGGCGGTGCGGCCCGCCGCGCAGAACGCACAGCGGTTAGTTTTGAAACCGCTAAAACCATTTCACGCAACATCCCAAATCTGGAAATGCTGTCAGACGAGGCGCTTGATATCATTGAGGCGAACGCCGAAACGGTTCTTGAGGAAATCGGCGTGGCCTTCGTTGACAATCCAGATGCGTTGGAACGCTGGAAAGCCGCGGGCGCACAGGTTGACGGTGAACGTGTTCGGATCCCGAAAGGTTTGGCGCGAAAACTCTGTGCGACGGCGCCGCGCACCTTTACCCAACATGCGCGCAATCCCGAAAAATCTGTCGAAATCGGCGGTGATAATTTGGTTTTGGCACCGGTCTATGGTCCACCGTTCGTGCGTGATGCTCAAGGCGGGCGACGCTATGCGACGATTGCGGATTTCGAAAAGTTCGTGAAACTGGGCTATATGTCCAAATGGTTGCATCATTCGGGCGGCACAGTTTGTGAACCCACGGATGTCCCCGTTAACAAACGTCATTTGGATATGTTGATGGCGCACATGACATTGTCGGACAAGCCGTTCATGGGATCCGTCACAGAACCAAGCCGCGCACAAGATTCGATTGAAATGTGCGAGATCCTGTTTGGCACGGAGTTTGTGGCCAATAACACGGTTATGACATCGCTGATAAACATCAACAGCCCACTGACGTTTGATCAAACCATGATGGGCGCGCTTGAAATCTATGCTGCCCATAATCAGGCCTGCATCATTTCACCATTTATTGTTGGGGGGGCAATGGCGCCCGTTTCCGTGATGGGCACGTTGACGCAGGTTTTGGCCGAAGTGCTTGCCGGGGTAGCGTATTCCCAGATAATCCGGCCCGGCGCGCCTGCAATTTTCGGCACCTTTGTGACATCAATTGATATGAACAGTGGTGCGCCGACATTCGGTACACCCGAAGCCGCGCATATCACCAATGGGGCCGGACAATTGGCACGCCGTCTTGGTCTGCCATATCGCTCGGCGGGGTCATTCTGTGGATCCAAATTGCCGGACGCACAAGCCGCATATGAAACAGCCAACAGCCTGAATATGGGGTTGCTGTCGGGGGTGAATTTCATGCTGCATTCATGTGGTTGGCTCGAAGGGGGATTGGTCGCGGATTTTGAAAAATTCGTTTTGGACGCGGACCAGTTGGGCACTTTGCATCACATGGCCAAAGGCGTCGAGATCGACGAAAACGCGCAAGCCATGGACGCAATCCGCGAAGTTGGACCGGGCGGTCATTATCTTGGCTGCGATCATACCCAAAAGAACTTTAAAACGGCCTTCTGGCGGTCGGACGTGTTTGACTACAAGCCCTTTGAAACCTGGGAAGAAGAGGGCGCGCGCGATAGCCAAACACTGGCCAGCGCACGCGTTTCAAAGTTGCTAGAGACTTATGTTGCTCCGCCGCTTGATCCCGAAATTCTTGCCAAACTGAACGCTTATGTTGCAGCCAAAAAAGCCGCTGAACCAGACAGTTTCATGTAAGCAATCGAAGTTCGTAATTTTGTTAAGACCTATTAGTTAACCTTAACAAATTGTCACGATCATGTGTTTGCGCGCTGCATTTGATGCGCGAAGGATCTGCGTTTCGCACATAACAGCGACCAGCAATTCAATATGTCGCGCAATCGAATATTCGGCGCGTTTGGCGAGTCGTAGATCATTGGTCGCGTCTTCTTGTTCTATCAACTTGGTCAGTGCAACGGCTGGGCTTGGCAACACCTCAACCTTAAGCAATCGACGTAAGTGTTTGATGCGGTTGTAATCGTCAAGCCCGTGGCGCGCGGTGCGGACCAAAAGCGTTGGACGGTTCAAGCGTGATACCCGTGTGAGTATGTCTTCCATGCTGGTTCCCTTCAACATTGAATAGACGATCAATTTGACACAGGCCCTACACCTGTTGCGTGTGGATAACTTTCGGCGAACGGTCAGTTTACGATTATTTACAAGTTAGAAACAATTTTAGACGCCTGTGGATAAAATTAACCAAACAGAAACAATTGCACGCAAGAGTTGCGCGACATTCGATCATGCTGGTGAACGAATGAGGGTAAATGGGAATTGGACATGAGAGAGCAGAAACGTGCGGAGCGCGCGGTGCCTGACTGGGTACCCATCGACGTGCGCAACTATGTTTTTCACACCGAAATGGGTCAGCCGATCCGGGTTTTGGCGCGCGCGCAGGCCTGCCATGCATCGACAATATTGCGGCAGGTCCGCAAGGTGGAACAACGACGCGACGATCCTTTGGTGGATCGCGCAATACGGATGTTGGCAGAAGAAAACGCAAAGACACAGACGCCTGCCCTGGTGGAGCTTATGCAGGCGCTACGCCGCTTGGCCATGCCCCAAATGATGTTGGCGATTGCAATGGGGATGGAGCAGGGCGTGATCTTGCAGGACAGCCCCTCTGCTGAACCCGAACTAGGCACAAAGCTGTCCGCCCTGACGGCGCAAACATTAGCGTTGCGCGGATGGATCGCCGTCGGTCAAACGACTGGGCGAGTATTGCGGTATCGGATCACGCCATCAGGACGGGTCGCCCTACGCGAACTCACGGCGAAGGCAGAAAATGCGGCCAGGGCCCTAGCAGAGGGGCCAGCAGCATTTGAAGGCGCGCCCGAAGGCGTCGGTGTGTGGACAAATGATTGTGACCAAAAACCGCTGTTGGCGCGTGTTCCGTCCTTTGACAGCCCTGTTGCCGGTCTGGCGCGCCGTAAAGACAAAGATGGCGAACCGTTTTTGACGCGGGCAATGGTGCGCGCTGCCGAACGACTTAGGGAAGATTTCGAACTGGCCCATCTGGGTCGCCAAGGGGCGGCGCAGACGACACCTGATTGGGCAGCTCTTTTATCAGCGATCAATGAAAACGCCGATATCGCCGAAAGTGATAACGCCGCGACCCAGCATGTGCGCATCGCGCTGGATTTTCTTGGGCCTGGGTTGTCCGAAGTTGCCCTGCGGTGCTGTTGTCTTCTTGAGGGGCTAGAAGTGACTGAAAAGCACATGGGCTGGGCCGCGCGGTCGGGCAAGGTGGTGCTGCGGATTGCACTGCAACGTTTGGTGTTGCACTATGAACAGGCGGGCGGGCTCGGTCCGAAAATAGGTTAGCCATGCATGCGGCGCAATCCAGAACACCGCGACACTGACACCCTTGGACAAAGGTGAACTTCTTGCTTAACTAGAGAGCAAGAGGAGACCGCAATGTCCGACACTTCGTCAAGCCAACCGCGCGTGCGTGATTTGAAAATTCCGGCACAACGGCACCCTGAAAAGCAGCGGCGTCCAGATGCGCCGCAGCCGAAGAAACCGGACTGGATTCGTGTTAAAGCGCCCGTAAGCGAAGGCTATAAGGCGACGCGCGATATTATGCGTGACAACAAACTCACAACCGTGTGCGAAGAAGCGGGATGTCCTAACGTCGGTGAATGTTGGTCCCAAGGCCACGCCACGATGATGATCATGGGCGAAGTCTGCACACGCGCATGTACGTTTTGCAATATCGCAACCGGCAAACCACCCGAGGCCTTGGATGTGTTCGAACCGGGCCGCGTTGCTGATGCGGTGAAGAAACTTGGGCTGAACCATGTGGTGATCACATCCGTGGATCGTGATGACGTTGAAGATGGCGGGGCGGAACATTTCGCACAAACCATTCGGGCCGTCCGCCGCCAATCTCCGAACACGACGATTGAAATTCTGACACCGGATTTCATCCGCTGTGATCCATCCGTTTTAGACGTCGTCGTGAAAGCCCGCCCGGATGTGTTCAATCACAACCTTGAAACGGTGCCCGGCCTGTACCCCGAAGTCCGCCCCGGCGCGCGTTATTTTCATAGCCTGCGGCTTTTGCAACGCGTCAAAGAACTTGACCCAACCATGTTCACAAAATCCGGTATTATGGTGGGCCTTGGCGAAGACAAACAGGCCGTGGTTCAGGTGATGGAAGACATGCGCGCCGCTGATATCGATTTTTTGACGATTGGTCAGTATCTTCAGCCAACGCCAAAACACCACAAAGTTGATCGTTTCGTAACGCCTGAAGAATTCAAGGGCTACGAAAAAACCGCTTATAATAAGGGGTTTCACATGGTTTCCGCCACGCCTTTGACGCGGTCGAGTTACCACGCGGGCGATGATTTCGCAAAATTGCGCGCAGCGCGAATGGCGAAGCTGGGCGGATAGACGGGTTAGACTCCGCCCTTCCCAAGGCTACAACCTTCGGTTTATCGTTTCCCTTTACGGTTGGGGAAATTGAAATGACGATTATTTTGGAAAAATCTGGCGATGTGTTTCGCATCGTTTTGGCGGTTGGGGTTCTGATTTGTATTTGTTTGGTTCTTACTGAAATCATCCGTGCGATGGATGCGACGGCGTCTGAACTTTCGTTGATGTCCACGCGATTGACACCTGTTCTTCTTTTGACAGGTGTTTTGATCACAGCTTTTCTGGTCATGAAAACCGAAAACGCACTCGCGATCAGCATTTCAGTATTGATCATCGGCACCGTTGTCGCCGGGGATCGCTTTTTGCTCAGCATCACCGCGCTTTTGACCAATCAGGGCGGGGAAGGCAGCACATTTGTTCGCGACTTTTATGCTGATGATCCGGCGACTGTGTTTGATGCCGCGGCGGACACACAGGAACGTACCGCGCTTGCCGAAGAAATCGTGCGCGCCATCGCCGCAACACAAGCAAAGGATCAAAGCGAGGAAGCGGCTGTTTTGGTGGTCGAAGATTTTATTGGCCGTGCGCAGGTTGCCCAACTGGCCGAAGAGGTCACGTTGCGAAACGCCCAACAACCGTTGTTGCGATTGTATCAATCCAGCGAAGCCTTTGCGCAATTTGCGGCAGATAATTTTGGAAACCCTGTCTTGCAGGAACAAATGGTTTATCTGCGCCAACTTGGGCTCATGGACTACCTTGCGTCTGATTTGACGGACGCGTCACTGACTGACATCGGGTTTCAGGTTGCCGCAGCGCTGGCGCGTCCGTTTGAAATAGCGGAACCCGTTGCTACGTTCGCCATGTTGAGCCCGCAAGACGCGTTGGCAGCACAAGACCCAACAACATTTCCCGTTTTGGCTATCGGAACAGACCCCGTCTTGCAGCCGATCAGTTGGGGGGCAGGCGAGGATATGTTCGTCTCGCTCGACATCAGCGGAGAAGATTTTTACGTCATCGAAGTGATCGATCCAGCCGAAGAAGGATTAGACACGATCATGGACCTTTACACGCAGGATGGAACCGTCGTTACCAGTGACGATGACGGCGGCGAAGGCGTACTATCCCGGATTTTGGAACGTCTGGAGGCCGGCACCTATTACCTTCGGATCGCGGGATTTTCAGGGCAGGCAGGCACTGCCGCGCTGTCAATCCAACGATAAGACTCACCCGTTGCGGCAGCACCAAAAGGGGTGCCACGGCGGGTATTTCCGCCGCTCAAATTTGCGTTTGCGTGTGCGCCTTTATACGAAACGGACTTTGCCAATGAAAGGAAGGTTGCGATTGCGTTGCGCGTAGTCGATCCCGTAGCCCACCACGAATTCATCGGGAATTTCAAATCCCGTCCACGTCGCCTTCATATCGACCTCTCGGCGGGCGGGTTTATCAAGCAACGCGATGGATTTCAGTTTTGCCGGGTGGCGCGTCGCCAAGACATCAATCACTTGATGCAGTGTGTGACCCGTATCAACAATATCTTCGACGACCAAAACATCGCGCCCTTCGATTTGGCCACGGATATCTTTTAGAATACGGACCTCGCGCGATGATTCCATGCCATCGCCGTAGCTGGACGCTTCCAGAAAATCGACCTCAACAGGTAGATCGAGTTCGCGGACAAGATCGGCAATAAACACGAACGAACCGCGCAAAAGCCCCACAACAATCAACTTATCGGTATTTTTGAATTCTTGGCCGATCTCTTTGGCGAGATCTTCGATGCGCGCGGCGATAGATTTAGCCGAGATCATCACATCAATTTCATAGGGCGGTTGCGTCATCTGGTCCCGACTTGCTTGAAAGTTCGTGCAAACCATACGACATGGAGCCCAAGAGTCACGACCGAAAGCCAGCTATGCCCGCCCATTCAGAAACCAAACACCTGCCGTATACGCCCGATCAGATGTATGCGCTGGTCGCGGATGTTGCGCAGTACCCGAAATTTCTGCCGTGGACGGCGGCGGCGCGCATTCGATCAACCAAAGACATGGGCGATCACACCGAAATGCTGGCTGATTTGGTCGTCAGTTTTAAGGTGTTTCGCGAAAAATTTGGCAGCCGCGTCTTACTGTGGCCGCAGGCCAAAAAAATTGAAACGGCCTATATCGATGGGCCATTCGAGTATTTGGAATCCACGTGGACGTTTTCGACCGCCGATGGCGGCTGTGATGTCCATTTCGAGGTTGATTTCGAATTTCGCAATAAATTGCTGCAGGGCGCAGCGGGCATGTTTTTCAACCAAGCAATGCAACAAATTGTGCGCGCTTTCGAACGTCGCGCAGCACAGCTTTACGACTAGGGATGCGTAGGGCAGTGTGCGTGAATGCTTGGCCCCCTGACACCCCTTGGTGATTTCCTGACTGGCGCGCTTGATCGCGATATACCTAAACCTGCTCTTCAGGTGATGCGCCTGTGTGCGTTCGATTGGGCAATCTGCGGTCTTGGGACATTGCGTGGCCCGATCCTGTCTGAAATGATCCAACACGCGGTTCATGCCGGATCAGGGGCCGCATCCACGTTTTATATGCGCGACGTAGCGGATCATGGTGGTGCGCAACGCGTTCCGGCACGGGTAGCGGCCCTGATCAACGGGACGATTTCCCATGCGCTGGATTTTGACGACACGCATTTCGACCATATCGGACATGTCAGCACAGTTGTCATTCCGGCCGCCTTGGCTGTCGCGGAAACCGAAGGGCAGGATTTTGAAACCTGTATAAAAGCCGCGCGCCTTGGCGCTGAAGTTGCGGTGCGGGTCGGATTGTGGCTTGGCCGGTCCCACTATCAGGCCGGCTGGCACCAAACGGCCACCGCAGGGGCCTACGGTGCGGCGGTGTCGGCGGCTCTTTTGATGAAGGCGCCAATAGCACCCACCTTATTGAATGTCGCGGGGATGGCCGCTGGGCTAAAGGCGCAGTTTGGAAGCGCCATGAAACCGCTGAACGCGGGACTGGCAGCGGCCCATGGTGTCGAAGCCGCACAATTGGCCAAGGCCGGGTTATCCGGATCGCCCGATGTGTTTGATGCGGTCTTGGCCACTCAAGCAGGCGAAGGCAACGCGGATGCGTTTGACGACTTGGGGGAGCAGTGGCGATTTGACAGCGTAAGCCACAAGTATCACGCCTGCTGTCACGGCACCCATGCGATGATCGAATGTTTGAACGCGCTGAATATTCCGCGCAAGGCTGATGTGTCGGCCATAACTGTGCGGACAAACCCGCGTTGGATGACAGTGTGCAACAAAACAAATCCAACCAGTTGGTTAGAAGGCAAGTTTAGCTACCGCTTCCTTGCGGCGATGACTGTAGATCGCCAAGACACGTTTGATCGTGGTCCTGAATTGTATTTCCCGATCACAGACAAAACGCGCCAAATGATGTCCGCCGTCACAGTCATCGCGGATGCGGCGATTGCTGAAACCGCCAGCCATGTCACGGTCCAATACAGTTCTGATGAAACATGTACCGCGACCCATGATCTGGCAAAGCCGGAACCGTTGGAGCAGCGCGCAAGAAACCTGCGCGCAAAGGCGGATAGGCTGATCAGGCCGGTTCATGCGCAGGCCGTATGGGACGCTGTTGAAGCACAAGATTTGGCGTCCTTCACGGCGGCCATCCGCCATACATAAAACGGGCGCCAAGGTTTCCCCTGACGCCCGCAGTCTAATCTGTCAGCTTGACTTAGCTGGACATGTCATAGGCACGTTCACCGTGTGATGTAATGTCCAGACCGGATGCTTCGTCTTCATCACTCACGCGGAGCGGGAACACCGCCTTAACGACCAACACGATAAGAGTTGTGATAACGATTGTCCAAACACCGACCACGGCCAGACCACCCAGCTGAGCTGTCCAATCGGCATGGCCGAAGACGGCCAGCATGATGATGCCAAACATGCCGCCAATGCCGTGAACCGCGAAGACATCCAACGTGTCGTCGATCTTCATGGTGTTTTTCACAAACCCACACAGTTCTTGACACATAATACCTGCAACACCGCCAATGATCAGGGCCTCAACCGGGCCAACCGACCCAGATGCAGGGGTGATCGATGCCAGACCGGCGATAGTCCCTGTCACAAGCCCAACGAGGGACGATTTTCCGTACCGGATGCGTTCCCATAGGATCCATGTCAGGGATGCGGTTGCGGCTGAAATATGCGTGACCGTCAGCGCCATCGCCGCTGTGCCGTCCGCCGCAAGTTGGGAACCGCCGTTAAAGCCGAACCAGCCCACCCAAAGCATCGCAGCACCGATCATAACCATTCCAGGGTTATGGGGTGGCTTGGATTTGTCCTGACGTGCGCCCAAGAAGAACGCGACAACCAACGCTGCCAGCCCGGCCGTCTGGTGGACAACAATACCACCCGCGAAATCGTTCACACCTTCTGAGAACAAGGACCATTCCGCGCCAGCCAGCAAACCGCCGCCCCAAACCCAGTGGGCCACAGGTGCATAACAGATCAACATCCAAAGACCGGAAAAGACCATGACAAATGCAAAACCGATCCGTTCCACATAGGCGCCAACAATCAAGGCCGGCGTGATGATCGCAAAGGTCATCTGGAATGCAAAGAACAGAACCTCGGGGATCGTTCCCGATACTGAGTCTGCGTCAACACCGTTCAAGAATGCCTTACCAAGGCCGCCCCAATAGGCGTTCCCATCGCCAAACGCGATGGAATATCCGACGGCAAGCCACAGGATGCTCATCAAACAGGCAATGCCGAAACACTGCATAAACACGCTCAACACATTGCGTGCGCGTACCAGACCGCCATAAAACAGCGCCAACCCCGGTAGGGTCATGAACAGCACAAGGGCCGTTGCAACAATAATCCAAGCGGTATCCGCTCCATTCATGGTCTTATTCCTCCCAAAAAACGTTTTCAGGGGACAAAACCTAAATGCCGTGCCTTAAAAAGGGGCAATTGTTGTGTTGATAGCCTATTTATAGATCAATATGTGTAACGATTAAAAAATAGTCTAAATTTTGACGACATGAACACTAATTAGGCGCACCGGAAACAATTTGAGCATACAAAAACGCGACCGCTTCGGACACGGTCGCCGCACGGACGTTCCCGCGGCCAATCGCTCCGAATTCATGGGTCTTGGTGACTACGGATGTTGAGGATGCAACACCGAAACAAACCCGTCCTTCGGGTTTGTGATCTGACCCGCCGGGGCCTGCGATCCCGCTCACAGCTACGGCGTAATCCGCTTTTGCTAAGCCAAGCGCGCCCTTTGCCATCTGCGCAACGACAGGTTCGCTCACTGCGCCATGATCGGCCAGTGTTTGGGGCGACACGTTTAGCATGTCGACCTTTGCCGTATTGGAATAGACGACATAACCCCGTTCAAAAATCGCCGACGTTCCGGCGATGTCTGTTAATGCCGCGCTGATCATCCCGGCCGTACAGCTTTCAGCGGTGGTGAGTGTGATGCCAGTTTTCTTGGCTAACGCCACCAGATCTGCGAGGGATGCGTCTGTCATCCTGCGACCCCGTGCCAAAATCCGGCAAGGCCCGCAACGCAGATGGCCGCCATCACGCCGGCAATCACATCATCCAACATCACACCGGTCGCATTGTCTTTGCGATCAGCCCAACCCACCGGGCCGGGTTTTACGATGTCGAACAGGCGGAACAAACCAAAGGCCAGAACCCACCCTGGCCAAAGTGCTGTAATACCAACACCGGCATGGGCTGCCCCGATCACAACAGGCGCGAGCGCGATCCACTGGCCAACCACTTCGTCAATCACAACCTCGGACGGGTCATGATTGTCAGCACCATCCGTCATGACCTTGGTCGCGAAATAGCCCTTGATGTAGGCCACAGGAATGGCAAGCAAGAACAGCCAGACGCCGCCGATCACATACAGCAGCCACGCCAAGGGCAGGGCGGCAAGCGACCCCCATGTGCCCGGTGCAGGTTTTAGATAGCCAACGTAGAAAACGGTCGCCGTGATTTGGGCCCATGTTTGTTTCATGATTTCACCAGCGTGACGGTTGCAAGTGCCGCAATGCCTTCGCCACGCCCTGTAAACCCTAGTCTTTCAGACGTCGTGGCCTTGACGCTGACGCGATCCACATCGAGCCCCATGATCTCTGACATCTTGTCCCGCATGGCCTGTGCAACGGGTCCAATTTTTGGGAATTCACAGATCAACGTGCAATCCATATGGGTAATTTTAAACCCCATTTCATCCGCCAAAGCACAGGCATGGCGCAGGAAAATATCGCTCGCCGCGCCTTTCCATTGGGGATCACTTGGCGGGAAGTGCTGGCCGATATCCCCGCGGCACAACGCGCCATATATCGCATCTGTGACCGTGTGCATGCCAACATCCGCGTCCGAATGCCCCTGAAGCCCTCGATCATATGGGACTTTGACACCGCACAGCACGACATGGTCCCCCGCGCCAAATCGGTGAACGTCAAACCCGTTGCCTGTTCTAATATCCATCAAAGGTGTTCCAGTCTTTTGGCCGCCCGCGTGAAATCATCGGGGGTGGTTATTTTGAAATTCGCCTCGTCCCCTTGAACGATCATAACATCCATTCCGGCACGCCGTGCGACTTCGACATCATCCGCAGCGCCTTTGCCGTAATGCGCATGGGCATTCAGGATCGCTGGCATGTGAAACCCTTGGGGCGTTTGGGCGCGGTACAATCCGGTACGATCTTGAACACCTGTTACCTGCCCATTCTGTCCGGTCCATAATGCGTCGGTCACTGCGATTGCGGGCGCAGCCGCCCGATGATCATCCAGCGCGTCCAAAACCCGATCAATAACGTATGGGGGGCAACAACAGCGCGCACCATCATGGATAAGGACACGATCCGCATCCGTTTCGGACAATCCCCCAAGCACAGACTGTGACCGTTCAGACGCGCCGAGTGCGATCGTTGCGCGGGCATCGAGTTTTAGGTCTTCGACCCAACCAAGGTCTTCGAATGCGACCACCAGCACGACGTCATCCACCCTTGGATGGGCTTCGAACAGATCAATGGTATGTTCGACAACGGTTTTGCCCGCGATGACCTGCCATTGTTTTGGCACATCGCCCCCTGCGCGGGTGCCGCGCCCAGCGGCGACGATGATGGCTGCTGTTTTCATGGCAAATCCTTGAATATTCGTCTTTGTTTTAGCCAGCCGAACCCGAATGGGAAAGGCCACAGGTGGGTATGCCTAAAAAATAGGCAATGTTTGATTTCTGCCCTATAATTCACCACCCTTTCATTGCTGTTTGCCGATCAGCCCTATATTTCAATGTCATGACCCGCGACATTCCCTTGCCAGATCCCAACAACCCCGTTGCGCTTGCGCCGCTGGCCGGAATTACAGATTTGCCGTTTCGTCAATTGGTGGGCCGCTTTGGTGCGGGGTGGGTCGTGTCCGAAATGGTGGCGAGTCAGGAAATGGTACAAGCCAAGCCCGGCGTGCGCGAAAAAGCAGAACTGGGCCTTGATCAAGCCCAAACTGCTGTGCAGCTGGCCGGTCGAGACGCCTATTGGATGGCCGAAGCGGCGCGCGCGGTCGAAGCCAACGGTGCGGCGATGATTGACATTAACATGGGTTGCCCCGCCAAAAAGGTCACCAATGGCTATTCTGGGTCTGCCTTACTGCGGGATCTGGATCATGCATTGACCTTGATCGATGCCGTCGTTGAGGCCGTAGATATTCCTGTCACTCTGAAAACACGGCTCGGATGGGATGATGCGATGCTGAACGCCGCGGACCTCGCGGTGCGCGCGGAACGATCCGGAATTCGGCGGATCGTCATTCACGGGCGCACGCGCTGTCAGTTTTACAAAGGATCGGCGGATTGGGCGGCGATTGGCGCGGTCAAAAACGCGGTTTCGATCCCGGTGATCGCCAATGGTGATATTATTGATTTGAACAGCGCACGCGCTGCATTGGCGGCCTCTGGCGCGGATGGGGTGATGATCGGGCGCGGCGCGCAAGGCCGCCCGTGGCTGCTTGCACAAGTTGCCGCAGGGCTTTCGGGGCGCCCGGTGCCTGCCGCACCAGAAGGGGCGGCATTTGTTGATATGGTTTGCGCGCATTACGATGCCATGCTGTCCTTTTACGGAACCACGTTGGGTGGGAAAGTCGCGCGCAAACATCTTGGGTGGTATATGGATCATGCGCAAACACCCCAGAACCTTCGAAAATCGGTTCTCACACAACGGGACACAACCGCTGTCATGAGGCTTTTGCCCGACGCGTTGGCAGACGGGATCGCCGCATGAGCGCCCTTTGGAATTCCTTGCCGATCCCAGCATTGTTGTTGAATGCAGACGATACAATCGCTGACAGCAATCCCGCGGCCGAGAGTTTTCTGAACCTTTCGGCGAAATCCATCCTCGGGGCGAGCCTTTGGGACAAGGTGATGATTGATGCCCCCCTTGAAGACGCCTACGCGCGCGCAGCGCTCAATCGCACATCATTGTTTGTAAATGATGTGGATGTGGGCAGCGGTGAGCGGCCGCCGATGCAATGTAATATACAATTCGCCCCCCTGAATGATGATGACGGCACCCATATGCTGATGTTGTTTGAACCACGCGAAATGGCCGCACGATTGAACAAAAACGCAAAATCAATCCGCGCCGCCAAGTCTGCGATCGGGATGGCGGAAATGCTGGCCCACGAAATCAAAAATCCGCTCGCGGGGATAACGGGGGCTGCGCAGCTTTTGTCTATGACGTTGTCCAACGGAGACCGCGAACTGACAGATATGATCGTGGATGAAAGCCGCCGGATTGTCACGTTGCTCGAACAGGTCGAACAGTTCGGAAACCTGCAAACGCCCAACAAAGCACCCGTAAACATCCATGATGTGTTGGATCGCGCACGCCAATCTGCGTCAGTTGGCTTTGGCGCGCATATGATGATGATCGAACAATACGATCCATCCTTGCCGCCAACCTTTGCCGACAGCGATCAATTGCTGCAGGTGTTCTTGAACCTTCTCAAGAACGCATCTGAGGCGGGCGGCCCCGGTGGGTCGATCACCTTGCATACATTCTACGAACCATCGTTGCGGTTGCAGCGCGAAGACGGAAGCGGCGCGCGTTTGCCGTTACAGGTCGAAATTATCGACGATGGGCCGGGCCTGCCGCCTGAAATAGCAGGCGATGTGTTCGAACCTTTCATATCAGGCAAAGAAAACGGCACGGGTTTGGGACTCGCGCTGGTAAGCAAGCTGATCGCGGACGTTGGCGGTTGGGTATCGGTAGATTCTGTACCAGGACGAACTGTGTTTCGTATCTCGTTGCCGACTGTACCAAAAGATTATGTTGGAGAAGACTAAATGGATGGAACTGTACTTGTTGCTGATGATGACCGCACGATCCGTACGGTTCTAACGCAGGCTTTGACACGGGCGGGCTGCAAGGTGCATGCCACCTCGTCGCTGGTAACATTGATGCGCTGGGTCGAAGAAGGCAAAGGCGATTTGGTCATTTCCGATGTTGTCATGCCAGACGGTAACGGGTTGGAACAGCTGCCCAAAATAGCTGAGGCCCGCGCGGGTCTGCCCGTGATCGTTATTTCCGCACAAAACACCATCATGACAGCGATTCAGGCGGCTGAGGCAGACGCCTACGATTATCTTCCCAAGCCTTTCGATTTGCCGGACTTGATGAAACGCGCAGCGCGTGCGCTCGAAGTGAAACATCGCGCGCCGGCGGCACGCCCAGACGATGGCGAAAGCGACGATTTACCGTTGGTCGGACGCACCGCAGCAATGCAAGCACTGTATCGCTTGGTGGCACGGGTCATGAACACACAATTGTCGGTGCTGGTCACTGGCGAAAGCGGGACAGGCAAAAGCCTGATCGCCCGCGCGATCCATGATTTCTCGGATCGCCGGTCTTTGCCGTTTGTTGTGGCCTCTGCGGCGGACCTCGAAGGAATGGACGGGCCTTCCACGTTGTTGTCCCGCGCCAAGGGGGGATCATTGGTATTTGATGAGGTCGGCGACCTACCAATGGACACGCAGGCCCGTATCGTGCGGATGTTGGATGCGTTGGGGGATACAGCACCACGCATCATGGCAACATCGCGGACTGATCTTCTGGAAGCGCTCGAAGACGGAAAGGTGCGGGAAGATCTGTATTATCGCCTTGCGGGGGTCACGATTACGGTGCCACCGCTGCGGGATCGTGTTGACGACATTCCGCTGCTGGCCGAACACTTTCTTGCGCGGGCCGAACGCGAAGGCGCGCCAGCACGTCAATTGGCCAGTTCCGCCATCGACATTGTGCGCGCCTACACGTGGCCGGGCAATGTGCGGCAGCTTGAAAACGTTGTGCGACGCTTGGTTGTAACATCCGCAAACGAAGAAATTCACCGCCCCGAAGTCGAAGCCGTGCTTGGCTCACAACCATCCGTCGAACCGTTGCAGACCGGTAGTTCGGATAAACTGTCAGGATCGGTCGCGCAGCATCTGAAACGTTACTTTGATCTACACGGGGGGATGTTGCCGCCACCGGGTCTGTATCAGCGTATTTTGCGCGAAGTAGAGGCGCCGTTGCTCGAAATTGCCCTCGACGCGACATCGGGAAACCAAGCTAAATGTGCTGAGCTTCTTGGCATCAACCGCAATACCTTGAGAAAAAAGATCACAGATCTGGATATCCACGTGACACGCCGCCGTAAGTTGATGTAAAAGGGCAACATAACCGTGGCCCTCTGGACGCACAAACGGACAGTGTAGGATCACATCAACAGGCGGTGGGCAGCGCAAAGATGCGTATGCCCTTGGAAAGCGGGGCATTTCGCGTGCAGCGGACCCTTATGGGCACCTATTTAGTGGCATTTTCGCGTTGGCGCAGGTCCAGACGCGTGCAAAATGCCGCGACGCTGTTTTTGGTGATGTTGGCGCCGGTCATGGTGATTTTGACGATCACCGCGTTGCGGCCACTGGATCAGACCGGCAGAACCGAAATCCTGCGTCTGATTCTTTTGGCAGATATTATCTATGTGCTGATTATCGCTGCCCTTGTGGCGTCGCGCGTCGTTGGCATGATTGCAGCACGGCGAAACAAATCCGCCGGGTCGCGGCTGCACTTGCGTTTAACCGGTGTGTTTGGCCTGCTGGCCCTTATCCCAACCGTTGCTGTTGCGGTGTTCGCGGTTCTGACCATCAATATCGGCCTTGAAGGATGGTTCAGTGAACGGGTCCGCGATGTATTGGGCAATTCGCTCTCCGCCGCTGAAGCCTATGAAGAAGAACACCGACAAGAAGTGGCCCGCGACGGACGCGCGTTGGCGGGGTATTTGAACACCGAACGTCTCAAGACTTTTTTCATGGAACGTGGTGAGGTCCGGCAGGCCTTGGACGCAGTTCAGCCGCAAATTGAACGCGGCCTTACGGAAGTTTTCGTTGTTGATGGCACCGGCGAAATCTGGGTGCGCGGCGGGCGGTCCTACGAATTCTATTTCGAAGCCCCCACGGATGAACAACTTGCTCAAGCGCGCGAAAGTGGGATCTTCATCATCGAAGATTGGACAAACAACGAATTTCGCGCGCTTATCCCTCTCGAAACATTCGCGGACAAATATCTTTACGTCACACGCGAAGTGGATGGCGAAATCTTGGCGTTGTTGGATGATACGCAGGCCACGGTCGCTTTGTACGGGCAGCTTGAAGATGAACGCGGCCGCATCTTGTTTGAATTCGGTCTGATCTACCTTGGGTTCGCGTTAATCCTGATTATTGCCGCGGTCTGGGTAGGCCTATGGTTTGCAGAACGCCTGTCGCGGCCTGTCGGGCGTTTGGTGGGTGCGTCCCAGCAAGTGGGGGCAGGGAACCTGAACGTACGGGTCCGCGAAGAAGAGGGCGAAGATGAAATCGCCCAACTTGGCCGCTATTTTAACCAAATGACCGCGCAACTGCGCAATCAACGTGAAGAATTGCTCGATAACACCCGACAAATCGAACGCAGGCGGCGATTGTTTGACAGTGTGCTGTCGTCGGTACCCTCGGGTGTCGTTGGATTAGACGAAGACGGGAAGGTTATGTTTGTGAACCGATCCGCCAGCCGGTTGCTTGAAGTTGAGGGCGGCCAACACACGGCGTTGCCCGTTGCGGTGCCTGAATTCACCGCTCTTTTCAATGAACTCGCGACGCGCGCCAAAGGGGTTGCCCAAGGACAAGTCAACCTTGTGCGAGGCGGCAAACAAGAAAGCCTTTTGGTGCGTATGTCACATCGTCTGCGCGATGATGGTAGCCTTGAAGGGTATGTTGTGGCGTTCGAAGACGTGACTGATCTTGTGAGTGCCCAGCGGATGGCCGCATGGGGGGACGTCGCACGGCGCATTGCACATGAAATCAAGAACCCGCTGACCCCGATCCAATTGTCCGCAGAACGCATCAAACGGAAATTTGGCCGCGAGGTAGAAAGCCCGAGTGATCTGGAGCAGTTAACAGACGTTATTGTGCGCCAAACCAATGATTTACGACGCATTGTTGATGAATTTTCTAAGTTCGCGCGAATGCCTGAACCCGATCGACGCATCTATGATTTAACATCGATCCTGCGCGATGCAGTCACGTTACAAGAAGCAGGTCAGCCCAATGTCACGTTTGATGTGTCGCTTCCAAATCACGAAGTCTGGTCAGATGTGGACAGTACGATGCTGTCCCAGGCCTTGACAAACCTGATAAAGAACGCGGGCGAAGCTATTGAAAGTTACGAAGAAAAAGGTGGCGAAGTCGCCCCGCAAATTCAGATTGAAATGGTCGTGCAGGACGATGCCGCGCGAATTCAAATTGCAGACAACGGGATAGGGTTGCCCGAAGATCGCGCCAAGCTTTTCGAACCCTATGTGACAACGCGGGACCAAGGCACGGGCCTTGGATTGCCGATTGTCAAAAAGATCATTGATGAACACGGCGGCACGCTGACGTTAACGGACGCGCCCGCCTTTGATGACACCGGACGGTTCGGCGCAATGGCTGTCATCAGCCTTCCGATCCAAACACATCACGCAGCTCTAACGCTGCCCCAAACAGAAACGGCATGAGGTAATCCAATGGGCGACATTCTGATCACAGACGACGAACGTGACATCCGTGAATTGATTTCTGACATTCTGAAGGATGAAGGGTTCAGCACCCGACTGGCCGGCACGTCTGACGAATGCATGGCGCAGATCGAAAAAGAAACGCCTGCACTGATGATCCTTGATATTTGGCTCAAGGACAGTCGAATGGACGGCATTGATATTCTCAAACACGTCAAACGGGATCACCCCGAAGTCCCGGTCGTGATTATTTCCGGCCACGGCAACATCGAAATTGCTGTCGCCGCGATCAAACAGGGGGCGTATGATTTCATCGAAAAGCCCTTCAATATTGATCAGCTGATGGTGGTGATCCGGCGCGCAATGGAAACCAGCCGGTTGCGTCGCGAAAACATTGCGCTGAAACGCACCGATGCCGCGCCAACGGATATGTTGGGCGAAAGTGCGGCGTTTAGAACGTTGATTTCACAACTTGATAAGGTGACCAAATCCAACGGGCGCGTGATGCTGACAGGCGAAGGTGGGGCGGGCAAAGAAACGGCCGCACGCTATGTTCATATCAATTCGGACCGCGCGGACATGCCGTTTGTTTCGGTCAACTGCGCGTCTATCGAACCTGACCGCATGGAAGAGGTATTGTTTGGCCGCGAAACCGACGGGCGTGGCGTGGAACGTGGCCTTCTTGAAGAAGCCAATGGTGGGGTGATCTATTTTGACGGGGTCGCTGATATGCCGCTGGGAACCCAAACCAAATTACTACGGGTTTTGGTGGATCAGAAATTCCAACGTGTTGGCGGCGTCGATAAGGTTCAGGTGGATGTGCGCGTCATTTCCAGCACAAACAAGGATCTGACTATTGAGATTGAAGCGGAACGGTTCCGCCAAGAACTGTACCACCGCCTGAATGTCGTACCGATCCATGTCCCAAGCCTAGAAGAACGCCGCGAAGACATTCCTCTTTTGGCGGCACATTTCATAGAAGAACTCCATGCATCTCAGGGGCTTACCCAGCGCCCACTGACGGATGAGGCGGGCGCGTTGTTGCAAACGATGCAATGGCCCGGCAACGCACGCCAGCTGAAGAACGTGATGGAACGGGTTTTGATCTTGGGCGATGCCAACGGGCCAATCGAAGCCAAGGAATTACCAAATGCGTCAGATGCACCGTCCGATGATGGGCGTGTGCTGCTGTCTGGAAGCCTTGCAACGCTGCCACTGCGCGAAGCACGTGAGCTGTTTGAACGCGAATATTTGCTGACGCAGATCAATCGTTTTGGCGGCAACATCAGCCGAACAGCATCATTTGTAGGGATGGAACGATCCGCGTTGCACCGGAAATTGAAAACACTTGGCGTCGTTACGTCCAACAAAGCGGGCGCGCGGGTCGCCTATATTGAAGAAGATGCAGAAGCGTAGTGGATTGACCGCCGCCGCAACCTCTGTCACCACCGATAAACCGGAACCACTCAGGGTGCGTTTATGAAGGTCATCATTTGCGGGGCAGGTCAGGTCGGCTGGCAAATCGCGCGTCATCTTGCGTCTGAACGCAATGACGTCACTGTTGTGGACAACAACCCTGAACTGGTGCGCCGCGCCACGGATACGTTGGACGTTCAGGGCATTGCAGGCTTCGCAAGCTACCCGGACATTCTGGAACGGGCAGGGGCCAATGATGCGGATATGGTCATCGCGGCCACCCATTCAGACGAGGTGAACATGGTCACCTGTCAGGTGGCCCATTCTGTGTTCGCAGTTCAGCGAAAAATCGCACGTTTGCGGGGCCAAAGTTATCTGAATGCAATCTATTCCGATTTGTATCGTCGGGATCATTTGCCAATCGATGTGGTCATTTCACCTGAAATGGAAGTCGCAGAGGCCGCGTTGCAGCGCCTTGCCGCACCAGCTGCATTCGACACAGAAAGCTTTCTGGAAGGAAACGCGCAGTTGCTGGGCATTTCGATACAAGACGATTGTCCCGTTATCAACACACCGCTTCGCCAACTCAGCGATCTGTTCTCAACCCTCAAAGCTGTGGTGGTGGGGATCCGCCGCGCTGGTACCCTGTTCGTCCCATCGGCCAATGATCAGATTTTTCCGGGGGATGAATGCTATGTGATGACCGAAAACCAGGACATGGCACGCACGCTTGAAATTTTTGGGAAAACCCAAGGCAAGCTTGAACGGGTTGTGATCATTGGTGGCGGGAACGTGGGGCTGGCTGTGGCGCGTGCCCTTGAAACCCGAACCGACAGAATCCGTGTCCGCGTGATCGAACGCGACCGCGAAATCGCCGAAGCGGCGGCGGATGAATTGGAACGCACGATTGTGTTGAACGGGGATGGTTTGGATTCATCCTTGCTGGACGAAGCCAATATCGCAAACGCAGATGCCGTGTTGGCCGTGACCGATGATGATAAAACCAATCTCTTGGCCGCTGTGCGCGCCAAAGGAATGGGGTGTCCAATGACAATCTGTTTGACCAATGATCCTACACTGGTGCCCTTGATGGGGCCCTTGGATATTGATGCCTACATCAACCCCCGCGCCACAACGGTCAGTTCGATCCTACAACATATCCGGCACGGACGGGTTCGATCCGTGTATTCTATCGGTGACGCCGAAGCAGAAATGATCGAAGCGCAGGTTCTAACAACATCGCCGATTGCAGGAAAACAGCTCAAAGATGTGGATTTTCCAGAAGGCGTGTTGGTGGGCGGTGTGTTGAAGAACGGCAAGATGATGAAACCGCGCGGGACATTGCGAATTGAAGAAGGCGACATCGTCGCGATCTTTGCGATGGCAGACCAAGTGGCCGAAGTCGAAGCATTGCTACAAGTTTCCATCGACTTCTTCTAAGGGCGCGAAGGATGGTTCACGCACTCGTCCAACGACCCTTCTTTGTTTTGCTTATGGGAAGTGGTGCGATGGCCATGATGGTCCCCGCGGCGCACGCCCTTGCAATCGACAACTTTGCGGTCGCGCGATCTTTTTTTTACTCGTCCTTGTTGTTTTTGGTCCTGACAGTCTTCGTGGGGTTGGCAACGGCCGGATACAAAACGCAGTCGCGGGGCTACTTGGTGTCTCTTTTAGCAGCGTTCTTGATCCTGCCCATGATGTTGGCTGTCCCGATCTATGAAGCCGTGCCGCGCATAACGTTCCTAGAGGCTTGGTTCGAAAGCGTTTCATCAATAACCACCACAGGTGCGACGCTGTTTGATAGCCCGAGGGATCTGCCAAGCTCCGTCCATCTTTGGCGCGCTTTGATGGGTTGGTTAGGGGGGCTGTTGATCTGGGTGGCAGCCATTGCAATCCTTGCGCCGCTTAACATCGGTGGCTTCGAAGTGAGGGCCACAGGTGGCGGTACAGCCCGTGACAAAACCTATGAACAGATCGGGCGTGTATCGGACCCGACAGAACGTCTGATACGGTATGGCGCCAAACTGGTGCCTCTTTATTCTGCGTTAACTGCAGCGCTGTGGCTGATGTTAATTGCATCCGGCGAAGTCGCGTTTGTTGCAATTTGTCATGCAATGTCAGTTATGGCGACGTCCGGGATTTCCCCCGTTGGTGGTATCTTGTTTTCGTCCGGCGGTTTTGTCGGTGAATTCGTGATTTTCCTGTTCATGGCCTTTGCGTTGTCTCGGGTCGCATTTTCGCGCGGCCTGTCCGGGCTGGAAATGAAACCGCTCCACCGCGACAGCGAATTCAGATTGGCGGTGTCGCTGATTGCGGTGCTTGTTGCTGTCTTGTTCGTGCGCCACGGTGTGATCGCCTTTGAAAGCGGTGCGCAAAATGATGTCGCATCGGGCGCGCGCGCGCTTTGGGGGGCTTTGTTCACAATCACCAGCTTCATGACCACAACGGGTTTTGAATCTGCTTATTGGACTGCAACGCGGGATTGGTCCGGCCTTGGGAC
>CAYOSK010000012.1:0-33524 GCA_964406585.1 uncultured Octadecabacter sp.
TATGGCGATGCAGCCCTGTGTCCGTCACAACGGGTGTTGCGCAAAACGGGCATTCGGCGGCGTGGACGGTTTCGTCAAACTCGGTTTGCGCGCCGCAGTTTGGGCAGGCCACAACGCGGGTTTCTTCGATTTCGGCGTCAGGCATATCGCCCGCGACAGCCGCGCGAAAATCGAGTTCTTGCAAAGACCCACCGCGCCACGGGCCTTCGGAAATGGCATGGGTGTTGCCGCAATGATCGCAGATCAGCTGGTCGTCGCCCGGATCAAACCGAAAGTCGGCACCGCACTGATCGCACGGAAAGCGGTGTTCATTCGTGGGGGCAGGTTTGTCGCCAATGTATGTGTCTGACATCAAAGAACTTTATGAATGAAGTTGGGGAAAATAAGCCGCAGTGCGCCATCATAGAGTGCCATGTGCCGCCAGAACTGAAACAACCCATGAAATGCCCCGATGCCGAGCAAAACCAGCAAGGATGTCCAGGCGGGACCCGCGTCTATCCAGCCCAGCAATTCAGCGGCGTTCAGCATAGCTGATACGGCCAGCGCGACGTAAATCGCGCGGTGTATCCACGGATAGGCAGCCTTTGTTGTAGGTCCCAGTTTCGGACCTGCCTTGCCGATCAGTCCTTTGGTCATGGCCATGCTAGCCCAGATTGCAACGCAGCTTACGAAAAGCCAGCGCACCCACGGGGCGGATGTGCCGCCTTTGACCATCGCCAAAATAAGCATGAACACAGTCCAGTGCAGCATGATATGGGCCGATCTACGGGTCACTTCGGCGTATTCAGCGCGTGTGTGCAGACGTTGAATAGGCCCCCGTCCGCACGCGTGTTTGTGGTCGATGTGATCATGACCTTCGGCCGTCTCATGCGCCGGGCGGCGGCGGCGGCATTACTGTGAACAGCTGCGCCAATTCGGCGACCTCGTCGGCAGACATCCAGCCGTCTTGGCCTTGGGTCCAGACAAGCGACGCGCGGGTGAGTGTGCCTTCGCTTGCCATGCGCCCAAGTGCGGCCTTTGAAAACGGTCCCGTGGTTTTGCCGCCTTCAGCGATGTGCCAGACATGTTCGATGGGCGGCGGCGGCGGGGCCATGGGGGCTGCGGCCTGCGCGGCCCAAGGGTTCGCCATTTGCTGGGCCATCGCCATGCCCATGCCCGCGCCCAAACCGGCCCCCATCGCACCTGATGCTTCGCCGCCTTTGCGCAAAGCTTCGGCTGCGGCGTATTTCATGTGTTCATCCAGATCCCCTGTCAAACCGCGTGATGTGCGCGTGTCCAACGCGGCCTCGACGGCGGGGGGGAGGCTGATGTTTTCAATGTAAAGTTCAGGGATTGTAATGCCGTATTCGGCAACGGTTTCTTCGATCGCACCTGCGATCAATTTGCCCAAGTCGCCCGTGTTCGCGGCCATATCCAGCACCGGAATGCCGGACGACGCGATGACCTTTGTGAAGGCTTGCACGATGATATTGCGGATTTGGAAACTGATTTCATCCATCGTGAATTCACCGTCCGTGCCAACGATTTCACGCAGGAATTTTGCGGGGTCCGTGACCTTAACCGAATAAGTGCCAAAGGCACGGATGCGGGTCGGGCCGAATTCAGGATCGCGCAACATAATGGGGTTCTTGGTGCCCCATTTGAGATCATTGAACCGGGTTGTGTTGACGTAATAGATTTCCGACTTGAACGGAGATTTGAACCCGTGATCCCAATGCTGCAACGTTGTCATGATCGGCATGTTATTGGTTTCAAGCATATACAGGCCGGGGGTGAACACATCCGCCAATTGGCCTTCGTGAACAAACACAGCCGCCTGGCCTTCGCGTACGGTCAGCTTTGCGCCGTATTTGATTTCATGGGCTTCGCGTTCAAACCGCCACACCATCGTGTCCCGGGTGTCATCAGTCCAGTGGATAACATCAATAAATTCGCCAGTTAGAAAATCGAGAATGCCCATGTGTCGGGTCTCCTTTGGTCAGTCGTATTAGTAATCGTCAAGGCGGCTGGTTGCACAGCCCACCGTGCGGCATTCAGTAATGCGCGCCTGCAAAAAATCGGCGCGGTTTCGGGTTTCGCGCAGGGCGCAATCCACATTGACAGTTGTTGGCCCAGACATGCAGGCGCGATCGCGATAAGCAATCCATCCACGTTGGGCATCGCGCAATATAGACCGCTGGCCGGAATTCAGGAGGGATCTCAGCGTGCCGTAATTGTCATTCAGGCGGGCATCTTCGCCCAAGAAAACCTTTGAAAAACAATACACACTGTCAAATCCCGTCAGGTTTCCCTGATCGCAATTGTCCGCAGATGCTGTTACGGGCAAAGCCATAGCACACAAAACAACCATCGTCCTTATCTTCATGCTGGCGGTCCTTTCAAAACTGCGTCTTTTGTCCAAATGCGTCAAAGTCAAACGGGTCCGCCCATCAATTCGCGCGCGATGGTGCGCGCAATGGGGGCGGCTTCTTGGGCCATCATGCCCGGGCGGAGGCGATCATCATAAAGCATTTTCAACAACAACTCGTCATGGGTGGTCAAAAGCCCGAATTCTTCATCATCGTTAAATATGCTGGGCCGCGCGCGCGGGCTGTCATTGGCCAATCCCAAACCTTGGGCCAGTTCTTCGTGGATACAGGCAAGCCGCATCAAATCGGGATGTTCGCCACGGATCAGCGCAACCGCCTGACTATACGCCGGAGAGCCATCTTGCGAAAACGCAAGCACAAGGCAAAGTGTATCGCGCGGCACATCCATGAAGGCCTGAACACTGGTCGCATCAATTCCGGGAACCAAGTCGCGCAAACGTTCGCTGTACCCTAAACGATCATCTTCGTTCAGGATAAGAACGTGGAAATTGGGGGTGTCGTCTGACATCGTGATCGGGTGCCCTGATACCCGGCCCAAACGGGACACAAAATTGCGCACGTTTTGGCTGTCTTCTACCTGTTGGTCTTCTGGAATGGTGTCACCGTATTCAACCGTAAACCGCACAGGCTGTTCCCAACGGCGCAATTGGCTGACCGTGGCTTGCGCGCGCAGGCCCGTCGGCGTTGCAACAAATTCATCAAACAAAGCGATTTGCACGAAATTGCGCGCCAGCACCGTGTCCGTAAACATCGTGTCCGGCCCGCCGCCATCGGTGCGCAGCAATCCACGCGCCAAAAGATCATCCTGAAGCCGCTGATAGTGGACCCTAAGCGCGCGACTGGCAGAGGAAACTTCGACACGTGCAACTGGCGGTGTTGGCGGGGCAGGGGCCACCGCCAAATCCGCAGGTCGGCTTGGGGGAACCGGCGATGGAATGACCGGCCCCGCGGGGTCACAGGCGGCAAGCGACAGCAGAGCCAAAAGACCCAAGCCACGCCCAATCATGCCGCCTGTGGGTTTCATGATGGTTTAGCCCACGCTTTCGCCGATGTTGGCACCGGACGCGGTGCCGCTCGCCTTGGCGGCAGACAGCGTCTTCTTCAATTCGGCTTCCATGGTCTGAAGTTCGACTTCAGCCTCAGCGCGCTTGCGCTTGCCTTCATCCGCAATCGCGAGGGATTCTTCGATCGTACCGATCAGGTCCGCATTGGCGGATTTGATCGCTTCGATGTCAAAGACACCCCGTTCCATTTCGGTGCGGATCATTTTGTTGGCCGAACGCAGGTTTTCAGCATTTGCTTTCAACAGCTCGTTCGTCAGATCATTGGCGTCGCGTACAGCAACGGCGGCTTCGGCGCTGCGCTGGATGGTGACGGCCTGAGCGAGCTGGGTTTCCCACAATGGCACAGTGTTGATCAGCGTCGAATTGATCTTGGTGACGAGTGATTTGTCATTCTCCTGAACCAGACGAATGGACGGCAAGGATTGCATCGTAACTTGGCGTGTCAGTTTCAGATCATGGACCCGGCGTTCCAGATCATCGCGCGCCGCGCGCATGTCGCGCAGTTCCTGCGCTTTCATCACACCCTGATCTTCTGGTGCGGCGGCCACTTCGGCTTCTTTGGCGGGGATGGTCGTGGCATCCAGATCGGCCAATTTCGCTTCGCCGGCGGAAATATACAGACCCAGTTCATCGTAAAAGGACAGGGTCTTGTCATACAGGACATCAAGGCTTTCGATGTCTTTAAGAAGCACATGTTCATGTTTCAGCAGATCATCTGTGACCTTGTCGATCTGCCCCTGAACCGTTTCAAATCGGGCTGCGAATTTTGCCGCAGGGGCCGCGCGGCCCAGCAGTTTTTCCCACCAGCTGCGTTTGCGTCGCACATCCAGTTCGGACACGTTGAAACCGCGAATGGTTGTTACAATTTCACGCAATGAATCGCCCGCAGGGCCAACATCTTTGTTGCGCACGCCTTGCAACATGGATTGAGAAATTTCCTGCAATTCAGCCTGTGCAGAACTGCCAAAGCTGATGATGGAATTTGTATCTTCCATGTCCAGCTCGCCCATGCGGCGTGTGATTTCTTTGCTGGTTGGTGCATCGGCCGTTTCAAGCGGAACCAATTCCCCCTTGGGTTCGGCCAAAATTACGGCCGTTACCTTTTCGACGTCTTTCAGGCTCGCGGCTGCGGCCTCCATATTCTTTGCGACAGTATCAGACATTTATGTCCCCCTTATGTGGCCGGCTAAAGCCCTTCGCGCTGCAACCGATCGCGCAGCACTTTGATTTCAATATCCATGTCACTGCGATCATCGAGCAACATCTTTTCTGTTCTTGCGGCGAAATTCTTCTCTAGATCTTCAAGAAGCGCTTCGAATTCGGTGCGCGCATCTTCGTCGCGCTGGCGTTTGTACAGGTCGGCAAATTTTGCCGCGGCATCGCGTGCGCCCATCAGGTAAACGCCCAGAAATTTGCGCGCACCCGTCAGATCGCGCGGGTCTTCTTCGACGGTGCGGATCATGCGCCGTGCTGCCGCCTGAAATTGCGCCGTGCGCTTTTCTAGGTGGCGATCACCGATGCTGTCGATATGATCCTTCATTGACGCCAGGTGATCTTCGGCTTCATCGACCACCCGCGCAACGCGATCTTGTTGGAACGTATCAATGCCTTCCATGCGCTTATCGCGCAGCGGATCGAATCCAAATGCAGCTGAATGCAGGCCCGCCGCAACAACCCCGTAGCCAATTGCGGCCAAAACACTTGGGTCATTCATCAAGGACGCGGCCGTAATCCCCAGCCCGGTAAAGATCGATCCTACGATCTTGCGTGGAAATGCTGGCTTGCGTGCAACTTTGCGCTGATCATAGGCGGCGGCAGCCCGCAATCCATCCCGCGTCAGCCATGCAGCCAGCGTCAAAAGAACAGCCCCACCAAGCCCTGTGATTAACCCAATGGCCCCTTCGTTCAGGGACAAAAACGCAAGAACAACACCGGGGATGAACAACACATTTGCCTTTGCCCCCGCCGCGTCAACTTTGCGTGCATCAACGACCGCTTCGCGCACCGCGCTCTGCGCCGATCCATCGGGGCTGAATTTTCCGCCGTACTTCTTAGCCACGTTTAAAGGCCCCCTAGCCAGCCGGTCACAACGCCAAACATCAAAGCGATGAGCAGAATATACGAAATCGTTTTGGTTGAATTAGGCACGTTGGCCTCCTTTAGCGAAAACGCCGTTGTGGTGATCACACGATCCGCAGCGCGCGCGATGACGATCACCGCCAAAACGGCCAGTAAGACCATCAATACCCTGACCATCGCGCTTGTCTCTTTCTACGTTAGGACGCGCCAAAGATAGGGATCGACGTCGCACATTGCGACCCTGTTGGCACAAAACCATCAGTCCTATTGTTGCTAGACCTGCAATATAGCTCGCCATTGTGCCCCCAAGTCACATCCCAAGCACCATGCACAGACCCAAATCCGGGGGCAAGGGTCAACTGCGCCCGCTTTTCCCCGTAGCGCTGTTGCCAGTCGTGCGGTTGCGCTTGGCGGACGCGGCCGTGCCGCGTTTGGGCGGCGGGCGTTTGCCTTTGGGGACGGGTTTGGATGGTTTGGGTGTGTCGCGCAGGCCCATCTGGTCGCGCACAATCCGCTGCTTGACCTCTTCAACAGCGCCCGGTTTCAGCGTGCCAAGTTGAAACGGCCCGTATGAAATGCGCAAAAGGCGGTTCACGATCACACCTTGGGCCTCCATCAGGCGCCGAATTTCGCGGTTCTTGCCTTCGCGCAGACCCATCGTAAGCCATGCGTTCGCGCCTTGCTGGCGATCGAATTTCACCTCAACCCCGGCGTACCGCACACCATCCACGGTGATGCCGTCGCGCAATTCATCCAGTTTGGCTTCGCTTAGGCTGCCTTTAATACGCACGCGGTAACGGCGCAGCCAGCCCGTGGCGGGCAGTTCCATGGTGCGTTTCAATGCGCCGTCATTAGTGAGCAACAACAGCCCTTCGGAATTTATATCCAGCCGTCCCACCGACATCACGCGCGGCATGTCTGTTGGCAACGCGTCAAACACCGTTTTGCGGCCCTTTTCATCGCGCTCTGTTGTCACTAGCCCGGCGGGTTTGTGATATAGCCAGATGCGGGGGGCCTCGGCCTCGGCCAAAGGTTTGCCATCCACAGCGATCCGGTCGCGTCCCGTCACGTTCAGCGCAGGCGTTAATACGACCTTACCGTTCACTGCGACGCGTCCGGCCTCGATGATTTTTTCGGCCTCGCGGCGACTGGCCACGCCCGCACGCGCCAAAACTTTGGCGATGCGATCACCAGCTGGGGTTGTTTTGTCAGTCATATGTTGGCCCTAGTCTTTGCGGCGGGCTTAGGCAACAGGTTTGCGCCCGCTTACTGACGTCGCGCATCCAAAGAAATGGCGGTGCTGATGCACCTCCAATCCTGCGCGGCGCAGTGCGTCCGCAAAGCCATGACAATCACCAAACCCCTTCGTGTAGGGGCCAATCATTGAAAAATCTTCTGCCCCCTTCAAGAACAGCTTTTCTACAAACGGCAGAACGCGATCCATATACAACCTGTAAAGGGGCCGCCCGATCCAACCCTTAGGGTCGGAGGCTTCGATCAACGAAAACGCGCCCCCCGGTTTCAACAGCCGCGCCACCTGCCGCGCCAAAAGATCGTGCTGTTGGGCATCGAATGTTTTCAAACCAAAGGTTGAGAACACCACATCCGCCATTCCATCTGGAAGAGGGGTTGTCAGTGCATTGGCTTCCAGATGTGTGATCCGGTCTGCCCTGTCGCGGTGCAGGGCTTTTACGGCATGAAGGTGCATCTGATGTGAAATATCGATCGCGGTAATCTGCGCATGTGGGAAACGCGCCAGCAAATGCGGCCAGGCCTCGCCCGTGCCTGCCATCAGATCGACGATCACCGCAGGATTCGTGCTGGGGATGTTCGCGACCGCCGCGCGTCGCCAACGATCCACGAATCCGAATGATGAAATCGCGCTCCACCACCTGTAATTGCCTGCGCAGCGATCAAACAGCGCCGCGACGTCCGCGGGATCATAGCTCGGTGTACCTGACATGCTTCAACGCTAGCGGCATTTTCGCAAAGGTGAAACCGCGTCTTTGCTTTGTTCAAACTCCCGCCGGAGGCATCGACCCTTGCACCACGCGCGGTGCTGGCCCATCAAAGCGTATGACCTTTCGCAGCCATATGGACGCCGCCCTTTCTGAGGCTGAGGCCGCCGCCGCCCGCGGTGAAGTGCCCGTTGGCGCGGTGATTGTCGGCCCTAACGGTGTTGTCATTGCGCAGTCGGGAAATCGCACACGCGAACTAAATGACCCAACCGCCCACGCGGAAATCCTTGCGATCCGTGCGGCTTGCGCGGCGCTGGGGCAGGAACGGCTGGCGGGGTATGATCTGTATGTGACGTTGGAACCTTGCCCGATGTGCGCCGCCGCGATTTCAAACGCCCGTTTGGCGCGGCTGTATTATGGTGCTGCTGATCCAAAATCCGGCGGCGTCGCCCAAGGCCCTGCGGTGTTCAGCCATGCCCAATGTCATCACGCCCCCGAGGTTTATGATGGTCTTTCCGCGCAGCCATCCGAAGCGTTATTGAAGGCGTTCTTCGCGCAAAAACGTCAAGGTTAAGGTGGGCGATGACACAGCGTTTGCATCTGTTCATTTGTGATAAAACCGACAAGGCTGGCTTGCATGAACTGGTCTGAAAAAATCGACATCTATTGTGAGCGGACGGATTTCACCTATTGGTCCGAACCGCTTAACGCGATCACAAATATCGCATTCATCATCGCGGCGGCGATCATGTGGCGGCGTGTTGGGGATTTGGTTTGGGGCAAGACGCTGTGTGTTATTCTTTTTGCCATCGGGATTGGCAGTTATCTGTTCCACACCCACGCGACAGGCTGGGCCAGCACCGCGGATGTGGTGCCGATTGGTTTGTTTATTCTGACCTATTTGTTTTTGGTGAACCGGCATATTTTAAGATGGCCTTGGTGGGCCGCATTGGTCGCAACGGTCGGGTTTGTTCCATACGCAGCCGGAATGGTTCCGATCTTGAACGATATTCCCTTCGTGCGAATTTCGAATTTCTATTGGACCGTGCCGATTCTATTGCTGATTTACGCGGCATTCATGTGGCGACAGCACAGTCAAACAGCCCGTGGTTTTGTTTTCGGTGCCGCTGTTTTGATCTTATCGATTTGTTTGCGATCCGTAGATCAAACGCTGTGTCATCATTGGCCCATCGGGACGCATATCGCATGGCATATCCTGAATGGGGTGATGTTGGCGTGGATGATTGAGGTTTACCGCCGCCATATGGTTGAAGCCCGCGCATAGCAGGGGTAAAGCGGACGAAGACCCTTTTTCCCGGAGGCCCCATGTCCATTGACATCGAAACCGCCCGCCGCGTTGCATCCCTTGCGCGCATCAAAGTTGACGAGGCTGATTTGCCAGAATTAGCAAATGAATTCAGCGCGATACTTGGCTTTATCGAACAGTTGAACGAAGTTGATGTGGAAGGCGTGGACCCCATGACGTCCGTAACACCGCAGCGTTTGAAACGCCGCGATGATGTTGTGACCGATGGCGCGCAGCCACAGGCGGTTCTAAAAAATGCACCCGATGCCCGTGAAGGGTTCTTTGCTGTGCCGAAGGTGGTTGAATAATGTCTGACCTTTCCAAAATGACGATTGCCGCTGCGCGGGATGCGCTTAAGGCGGGGGATGTAACGTCCGTCGAACTGACCGAAGCCTGCATATCGCAGATCGATCAGGCCGGTGCGCTGGGTGCTTTTGTTCACAAAACGCCTGACCTGGCGATCGATCAGGCCCGTGCCGCAGATGCGCGCAGTGATGGTGGTGATCTAAATGGCATTCCGTTGGGGATTAAGGACTTGTTCTGTACCAAGGGCGTCCCGTCCCAAGCCGCATCTGGCATTTTGGAAGGTTTTAAACCGGAATATGAATCAACCGTGACCAGTCAGTTGTTTGCTGACGGCGCAGTGATGTTGGGCAAATTGAACATGGATGAATTTGCCATGGGCTCGTCCAACGAAACATCCGTTTACGGCAATGCGGTGAACCCGTGGAAGCGCTCAAACAGTGATGCGACTTTGACGCCCGGTGGGTCATCTGGTGGATCGGCATCGGCTGTTGCCGCTGATTTGTGTTTGGGCGCAACTGGCACGGATACCGGTGGGTCGATCCGCCAACCCGCAGCATTCGTCGGAATAACCGGGATAAAACCAACCTACGGCCGCGTGTCGCGTTGGGGTATTGTGGCCTTTGCCAGTTCGTTGGATCAGGCCGGCCCGATGACCAAAGACGTGCGCGATGCGGCGATCATGCTCAAGGCAATGTCTGGCCACGACCCGAAGGATTCGACATCTGCTGATATTCCGGTTCCGGATTTTGAAGCCGCCCTGACGGGCGATATTCGCGGCAAAACCATCGGGATTCCCAAAGAATACCGTATGGACGGCATGCCCGCAGAAATCGCGAAATTGTGGGAAAATGGCACCGCGATGCTGAAAGATGCCGGTGCAAAGATCGTTGATATTTCTTTGCCACATACCAAATACGCCCTGCCTGCTTACTACGTGATTGCGCCTGCCGAAGCGTCGTCCAACCTTGCGCGCTATGACGGTGTTCGTTTTGGTCATCGGGCCAAATTGGATGCCGGTGACGGGATCAATGATATGTACCAAAAGACCCGCGCCGAGGGTTTTGGTAAAGAAGTGAAACGCCGCGTGATGATTGGGACCTATGTGCTAAGTGCGGGTTTCTATGACGCCTATTACAACCGCGCCCGCAAAGTGCGCGCGCTGATCAAACGTGATTTCGAATTGGTTTTCGCAGATGGTGTCGATGCGATCCTGACGCCGGCAACGCCTTCATCGGCCTTTGAACTTGGGTCGATGGCGGACGCCGATCCTGTGCAGATGTATCTGAACGATGTGTTCACGGTGACAACAAACCTTGCGGGTTTGCCCGGCATCGCGGTGCCTGCGGGGCTGGACAAAGACGGTCTGCCACTGGGGCTACAGTTGATTGGGCGCCCTTGGGAAGAGGCCGATTTGCTGAATACTGCCTATGCTTTGGAGCAATCTGCGCAATTTGTGGCAAAACCGAACCGTTGGTGGTAAACCGATCAAAACGCCACAAAGTGCGAAGTGATAGGCAGATGAAACCCTTGAAAAATATAGCGATCCTTGGCGCGAGCCTTTTGACATTGGCGGCCTGCGATCCTCAGGTGCCAAATAGTGGCGAAGGCGTTGGGTTCAACGATTACGCCGAATTCGAACTGGAACGCGCCCGCCGCGAAGCACAATTGCGTGGCACGGCACCACCGCAAGGGGATTCGACAGGGTTCCCTGCCACGACGGGTCCTGAAAACCTGGCTGCAGGTGAATTGGCCGAAGCTGGGATTGGGGTCGAACCGGCCCCACCGGCACCTGAAACCGCGTTGGCGTCAAATCCCGACATTTCGGACGAGCAGAGTTTTGACGCCGTCGCGAGCCGCGAAAGCATCGAATCTGATGCCGAACGCCGCACCCGTCAAGCGGCCGCATATCAGTTGATCGAAACGACCGCTTTGCCTGATCGCAATGGAAATGTTGGACCAAATATCGTGCAATATGCGCTGCAAGCGCCCAATGATCGCGGTGAAGCTGTGTTTGATCGGGGTGGTTTTTCTGGCGAAGCCCGTTTCCAGCGCAATTGCGCCAAATACCGCACGCCTGACGATGCACAGCGCGATTTCCTGTCTCGTGGCGGCCCCCAACGCGACCGTCTTGGCATTGATCCGGACGGCGATGGATTTGCCTGCGGCTGGGATCCTCAGGCGTTTCGGGCAATCGCAGCAGGCAACTAAGGCCCGTGAGCCTTTCGCCGAATTTCGGTCCACGACGGGACGGCGCTGCGCCGAGTCTGATTGTTTTGCATTATACAGCCATGCCTGATTGGCGTGGCGCGCGCGACTGGCTGTGCAACCCCAAAGCAGAAGTGTCCGCCCATTACATTTTGTCTGAGCAAGGAGACGTCGTGCAGTTGGTCGATGAAAAAGACCGTGCATGGCATGCTGGCGCGGGGTCTTGGGGGGGGATTACGGACGTCAATTCACACTCCATCGGCATAGAATTGAACAATGACGGCGCATCACCGTTTGCGGCCCCGTTGATGGACGCCCTTGAAACGCTATTGGGTCAAATCATGGAACGCTGGGGTATCTTACCACACGGGGTTATTGCGCATTCTGATGTTGCGCCGGGGCGTAAAATTGATCCTGGTGGACGGTTTGACTGGGCGCGACTGGCACGGGCGGACCTTACGGTGGCCGCATCGCAAACATCCACGCAACCTTTGCCCGGGAACGGCGGCGAAAAGGCGGACGAGGCGACGTTTCTGCGCGATGCGGCTGCGTTTGGCTATGGTGTTGGCGTTGGCAGCGCTGTTGTGCTTGGCGCGTTTCGCATGCGTCATCGACCGGGTCATGTAGGCCCGCTTGATGGTCATGACTGCGCCATTGCTGCTGACCTCGCGAACCGGTTCTCTATTGCGCAACCGGTCAAGACATCTTAGGCCACGCCCACGCGGAGGATTGGATGGCCGCGGGCAGGGCAACTTGTCCGAGGAAAGTCCGGACTCCATCAAGGCACGGTGCCGGGTAACGCCCGGGCAGGGCAACCTGACGGAAAGCGCCACAGAGAACAGACCGCTTTTGTCCGCAAAAGTAAGGGTGAAACGGTGGAGTAAGAGCCCACCGCGGGAATGGCAACATTCCCGGCATGGCAAGCCCCACCGGGAGCAATGCCAAATAGGGACCGCGCGTGGGCAACCACAGGATTGTTTTGATCCGAGCAGGTCCGGGTTGGCAGCTAGAGGTCGCTTGGCAACAAGCGTCTTAGATGAATGGTCATCGAATTGGGTTCGCCCAAGGAACAAAATCCGGCTTATAGATCCTCCGCGTATTCCTGGACGAACGGCCAGAAATAGGAATGGTCGTGCGTTTGACGCTAGCGTCGCTGCTCTGACGGTATGGCGCGCTGGGGGCACAGCACTCAGGATTTAAACTGCAATGAATGGCGGGTGAGAGCCTAAGGTGACGGATGCTGCATATCGAGCAACCGTCTACTTCTTTGAAAAAAGTTGACGGAAAAGCGAGCGTTCTTCCCGTTCCTTGTTCGGTTGGTTGTCGTCTAACGCGTCTCTTTGAACCCAAACCAACCCGGCTTCGTCCTGCTCGGTCGACGTCGCAAAAACAATTTGTTCGTCCGAGTCGCACACCTCTAGAATGACATGAGCGTTTCTTATCAACCCTCGGGCCAGCGCCACAAACAGCATTGGTCGGCGCAATGCGGCAGGTACTGGCGTTCGCGCCAGATTTCGGTTCACAAAATTGCCAAGCATGAGACTGCGGCCCGTTAACCCTTTCCAATGGGACGCTTCTTCCAAGTCGCCCTTTGCGATGGCTTTTTGAAAATACTTGTCAGAAACAGAATTGGCCGCTCGAATGGTTTTTGTCGAATTCGCCAACGTATCCGCGCACACGGCGAGTTCTCCATTTTCACGATCGTAGTATAACGCAATCGTAACGATGCCCTGTGTCGGACGAGCAGACTTCGATTTTAGTTCGTTGACCGCAGCAAGTACGATTGCATCGACCAGCTGATCCGTTTTGCCCATGAACTTTTCCCATTCGGATCTGTGTTTCTCAACCGTGCACATAAACGCTTAACTGGAAAAACCAATTTTCTAAAGCGGCCATTGGGCCCGCGACAGCAAACCGCAGACGAGTCCCGCTGCGCCGCCATCCAATACATAAGACGACTAAGAATCGCAGCGAGTTTCCGATTTGGGTCGCGGTTTCATGCGATGGGTTGAACAGGGCAGGGTGATTGGGACGTTGCTCAATCAGAATATAAGCGCCCGCGCCGGTCCGCCTTTGGCAAGGCGGCTTACACAGGACATCCTTGGCGGGTTGCCAATCTTGATGAACCGTTGCTGTTCTGGATGACATTGCCGGCCTCACGGGTGACAAAGGGCTTTGCGTCAGGGCCACGACGTAAGAAGGGGGCTAAGTCGCGCCGACCGCTTCGATTGCTGTTGACTCGACAGGCAAACCCCTTAGAAGGCGGGTTCATATGAATTCACGCGACCGTTTGGCGCGAAACTCGGAGAGAGACCATGGCGAAGCCAACCACGATCAAAATCCGCCTGAACTCCACCGCAGGCACAGGCCATTTCTATGTGGCAAAAAAGAACGCACGCACGATGACAGAAAAGATGGTCGTCAACAAATACGATCCCGTCGTCCGCAAGCACGTTGAATACAAAGAAGGCAAGATCAAATAAGATCAACCTTCTTTTAGAATGCAAGCGGGTCGTCCTTTTGGGGCGGCCCGTTTTCGTTAGGCCCCATAGTGTTCGAATGGGGCGCGGATCATCAACACGTCACAATCGCGAGGGAAACACATGTTCAAAATTCGCACCGCGACCCAACCAGATACGGCCGCTGTTGATGCTTTGCTTGCGCGCGCTTACCCGCGGTTGCTCAAAAACGACTACGCGCCGTCGACACTCGTCCTCGCACTGCCCAAAATTAGCAAGGCCCAGCCGAACCTTGTCGCATGCGGGACATACTACCTTGTTGAAGAAGCGGGCGTCCTTTTGGGCGCAGGCGGTTGGACCGCGACAGCACCAGGGAAGGGTGGCATCACACGCGGCGTGGGTCATATTCGCCATGTCGTCACGGATGATCGCGCAATCCGACGCGGCGTTGGTCGCGCCCTCATGACCCACATCATCCAAACTGCCAAATCTCAAGGTTTCCGTCGCCTCAGCTGCTTATCGACCCGAACCGCGGTGCCGTTTTATGCGGCAATGGGCTTTGAAATTCTGTCAGAAATGTCTGTTCCCCTCGGTCCCGGAATCGACTTTCCAGCCGTCGACATGGAATACGGGCTCTAACACTTCTTTGGTTTTAAAATACTCCGGGAGGTCTGGAGGGCTGGCCCTCCAGCGGATCGAATTGGCGAAGCCAATTCGAATGCTCAGCAATCGTCGCCAAACGTCCCAACAAAAAGAGCCGCCTCTAAAGGCGGCCCTTTGATCAGTAGCCTGTTTTAAATCAGTCGTTAGACGACAGCAAAAACAGGATCGAACGGAACATCGCAATGAAGGAAATATACAGGCTCAGCGCGCCGACGATGGCTGCCTTCTCCAGGTACATTTCTGCTTCCGGTCCGCCGTGTGTGCGGGCCTGCAGATATTCGGTCTTAATAGATTGGGTGTAATAGGCCGTCAGACCAGCGAAGATCACCAATGCCGCGATATTGATGAAAAACCCCATGCCAGCAAAGCTAAAGCCGAACACGAAAGACGCCAGCGACAAGGCAACCAAGCCCCAAGCGCCCATGATCAGGAACGATCCAATCGGACCAAGGTCGCGTTTGGTCGTGTAGCCCACCAAGGATAAGCCAAGGAACGCAACAGACGTGATTGCGAACGCCATGAAAATTTCACCGAGGTTGAACATCGCGAAAATCACCGCAAGAGACGCCCCCGTCAGTGCAGCGTAGCCCCAGAAAATGCCGTTCAACGCCGCAACGGACAGTCGTGCGAAGCTGAAATTCAGCACAAGCACCAAGGCAAGTGGGCCAAAGACAACTGCATAAAACAGCGGTGTGTTGTAGATCGTGGCCAAAGCAGTGTTGCTTGTGCCAATCGCGTAGGCCAACACAGCCGTCACGACCATTGCGGCCGACATAAGGCCATAGACCTTGTTCATATGGGCGCGAAGGCCCTCATCAATCTCAGCTGTGCGCAGGCCTGCATTGGTTTGCGCGCCGAGTGTTCTGTAGTCAGCCATGAAATCCCTCCAAGGTTGAACGTGTTAAAACGATCGGGCCCCGTGTTCAGCCAGAACGGCTGCCGGAACTCCCTTGGGAGGGATATTGGCATGGTTCCCCTATTTTTCAAGGGAAACCGGTGCGGCATTCCTGCATTTCCGCGCAAATTTTTCTGGATTGGAACCAGTTTGGTGGTCCGCTGCTGGATTAGGGCAAATCCCAAAACGGCCGCGCCGCTTCTTCGGCCGCCTGCGCGGGGGTAATGCCCATATCGGCAAGGCGCGTTTGATCGATGCGGGCCAAGGCGCGGCGCTGCTGCCAGACGGACACGTATGTCTTCAGGGCTGTTGCCTTTGCTGCGGGCTGACGTGTGCTGCGAACGGTGCTTAGGGAGAGTGTCATATCAAGTCCTTTCGTGATATAAGAAGTCATTCATATTCGATATGTTGATGTATGCGCGATTGAGTGACATAATGGAAATGAATGATAGTCAGATGAAACATCAGGATTTGTGATATGGCGAGAAATTTGGATTTAACGGCCCTTCGATCTTTCGTAACCGTCGCGGACGCAGGCGGCGTCACCAAAGCGGCCGGCATTTTAAACCTGACGCAATCCGCTGTGTCCATGCAGCTAAAGCGATTGGAAGACGGATTGGGGGTGTCGCTGTTGGATCGCTCCGCGCGTCAGATCGGGGTCACAGCGCAAGGCGAACAATTGCTGAGTTATGCACGGCGTATGTTGGCGCTCAATGATGAAGCATATCAAATGCTCACAGCGCAGGATTATCAGGGCGAAATTACACTTGGTGTGCCGCACGACATTATCTATCCCTATATTCCGCCGGTGTTGCGTAAAATTGCTGCAGATTTTCCGCGTATGCAGGTCAAATTGGTGTCGGCGCCGACCAAATCGCTGCGCGAGATGTTTGATCGCGGCGAGGTTGATCTGATTGTCACAACAGAAGACCAGCCGGGCACGGGTGGCGAAACCTTGGTGACGCTGCCGCTCATGTGGGTTGGCGCGGTGGGGGGGCAGGCGTGGCGCAACACACCTTTGCCCGTCGCGTTTTGCCGCAAATGCATCTTTAGACCGGGCGTTCTAAGACGCATGGACGAAGCCGATTTCAAATGGAACATGGTGGTCGAATCCGATCTTGATAATGCTGTTGAGGCCGTCGTTAGCGCGGATTTGGCTGTTTTCGCGGTTATCAAGGGTGTGTATCCGCGTCAGACGGAACCTGTCCCACATCAAGGTGCGCTGCCCGACCCCGGCGAAACGCAGATCGTGCTTTATGTCCAGTCTAAGGACGATCCGGTACAGGCCGCGCTCTATGACATGATCCGCCAATCCTATCTGTCTGAATGGTCGCGCGAACCCCGTCTGGTCAGCGCCTAGGGTGTTACCACGACTTTCCCAGTGCTTTTGCGACTGCGCAAAAGCTCCATAGCGTCGCTTGCGTTTTCAAGCGGTAGAACATGGCTTACGTGGGGCGATAGGCGGCCCTGAGTAAACATGGTGAACAAATCACCCATGCTTTGCGTCAGGGCCGCGGGATTGAATTTTAGGTAGCCGCCCCAATAAAATCCGATCACGTCGATATTTTTCACCAGCATATGGTTGGCCGGAATTTGGGGAACAGTTCCTGATGCGAAGCCGATGGTAACAATGCGGCCTTCGCGATTGGTTGCACGCAATGCTGCATTAAACGCATCGCCCCCGACAGGATCATAAACGACATCTGCGCCGCCCAATGCCTTGACGTCGGTTGTGATATCGGCGCTGGCATCTAGCACGTGGTCCGCACCGGCCTTCTTCGCAATCGCGCATTTTTCGGGCCCGCGGGCAACAGCGATCACAGTGGCGCCGATGGCCTTGCCGATTTCGACCGCCGTAAGGCCAACCCCGCCTGCGGCACCCAGAACCAACAACGTTTCGCCTGCCTGAAGACGTGCGCGTCTGGTCAACGCAAGGTGGGACGTTCCATAGGCAACCTGAAACCCGGCCGCTTGCGGCGCAGTCATGCCGTCGGGGACAATTTGGCAAAGATCAGCCGGAAATACACCTTTTTCGGCCAGTCCACCTTTCCCGCCGAAAACGGCCACGCGCGCGCCGATTGGGGGGCTTGAAACACCATCGCCCTGCGCGATAACGGTCCCGCAAACCTCCATTCCAAGCGTAAAGGGTGGCTTGGGCGTGTCTTGGTAGGTCCCTTTGGCCATCAATAAGTCGGCAAAGTTCAGGCCGCAGGCATCGATTTGCAAAAGCACCTCGCCCTTTGCGGGTAAGGGAACATCAACGTCAACTAATGCCGGAAGAGAATCAAAAGACTGGGTTTGGTAGGCGTGCATGGGAAACTTTCGTGAAAAAAACCCGTTAAGAGTCAGTCTGTACAAGGTAACTTCAACAAGAAGTTTTGAGTCTTTGTGACCGTTTGCGGAATATAAACTGTTCTTTTCGACAGTTCGTTTGATGTTGAACCTGTCCAAAAGGATAGGCTTTGATGTGCAACCCTTGCGTGTTCTTGGTGAGGGCGGTTGTTAGGCATCAAGGCAGAAGAATCTGTCGCTGTAAATGGGAGCGCGCCGCGTCTTTGGAAAGAAGTTCAAAGGCCTTTTGGCGCAACAACAGGAAAGACCAAATATGAAGCATCCAGTAGACGTGCACGTCGGCAAACGCATTCGCCATCGCCGTTGGGTCGGCGGAACGACGCAGCAACAGCTGGCCGATCAAGTTGGGATTAAATTTCAACAGATCCAGAAATATGAAACAGGCATGAATCGGGTCAGCGCATCGCGCCTTTGGGATATTGCGGCAGCACTGGGTGTGGATGTTTCGTTTTTCTTCGAAGGACTGGATGGTGATCTGATCCCATCGGACCTTTCTGGTATGCCAAGCGATATTTTGTCGGACAAAGAAGCACTTGATCTTCTTCGGTCTTATTATTCAATCCCCGAAAATCAGCGCCGTCGCCTGTTCGACCTTGCGCGCGTCCTTAGCGAAGCCGCCTAAGCGCGTTTCAAAGGGCAAGGTGCCCTTGACCTTTGGCGGTCGCATGCGTGATGTGCATGCACCAGCCAAAGGAGCCTGCGATGTCTCTTGAGACTCTAATTCTGAACGATGCAGATAAAACTGCGTTGCGCACCTGTGCCCATGCGATGGCGGACGCCGCACGGGCAGCTATTTTGCCACTATTTCGCACCGGCTTGGCGTCTGACAACAAGGATGCACATGGCTTTGATCCAGTAACGGAAGCTGACCGCGCAGCCGAATTGGCGATGCGCGCGGTGTTGGCTGATCTGCGCCCACAAGATGCCATCTTAGGCGAAGAATTCGGCGAACAGCGCGGTCAAAGCGGGCTACAGTGGGTTTTGGATCCAATTGATGGAACGCGCGGGTTCATCAGCGGGACCCCCACGTGGGGCGTTTTAATCTCGGTACGGGATGCGGACGGCGTTTTATACGGGGTGATTGACCAACCTTATATTGGCGAAAGGTTTGAGGGTGGATTTGGCGTGGCCAAAGTTGTTGGGCCCCACGGCATGCATCCGTTGGCGGTGCGTGCGACGACCGAATTGGCCGATGCAACGATCCTGACCACCTTTCCCGAAGTTGGAAGCCCCCAAGAAGGCGAGGCGTTCCAGGCGGTGGCAAAAAACTGTAAACTGACGCGCTATGGCATGGATTGTTACGGCTACGCCTTGCTGGCCGCGGGGCAGGTTGATTTGGTGATCGAAGCGGGGCTAAGCGCTTATGATATTCAGGCCCCGATTGCGGTTATTCAGGCCGCTGGCGGGATCGTAACGAATTGGAACGGCGATCCAGCCCATGAAGGGGGCCGTGCGTTGGCCGCGGCCACCCCTGAATTGCATGCCAAAGCACTGCGTATCCTTAGGACCCAACTGGCTTGATCCGGTTAGCGCAGCGGCGCTAAATCAAACCGTCGCGTCCTTCCCCGTTCTGGCGACGAAACCGCAAACCGAACGGGATCGAAAGGACGGCACAAATGCCTGACATTCTGATCAAAGGCGCGCTGAGCGTTCTAACGATGGACGATACGCGCCGCGAACTGGCCGGGGCGGATGTGGTGTTACGCAATGGAGTGATCGCGGACATCGGCATTGGGCTGGAATGTGATGGCGCCGACGTGATTTTAGCTGATGGCTGCGTTGTAACGCCCGGGCTCGTGAATACGCACCACCATTTATACCAAACCCTGACGCGCGCTGTGCCCGGTGGGCAAGATGCGCTCTTGTTTGGCTGGCTGCAAACGCTCTATCCGATTTGGGCGCGCTTTGGGCCCGAAGAAATGTTTGTATCCGCCCAGATCGGGCTTGCCGAACTTGCTTTGTCTGGCTGCACCATGACGTCCGATCATTTGTATCTATATCCCAATGGCGCGCGGTTGGATGACACGATTGCCGCCGCGCAAGATGTCGGTTTGCGGTTTCATCCTACACGCGGCGCTATGAGTATCGGGGAAAGCGATGGCGGCCTGCCTCCCGACAGTCTTGTGGAGCGCGAAGCGGATATTCTGAACGATTGCATACGCGTGATTGACGCCCACCACGATGCGCGCGACGGCGCGATGGTGCGGGTGGGCGTTGCGCCCTGTTCGCCGTTTTCTGTCAGCCGCGATTTGATGCGCGATGCGGCGGTTTTGGCGCGCGATAAGGGTGTGATGCTGCACACGCATTTGGCGGAGAACGACGAAGATATCGCTTATTCATTAGAGAAATTTGGCTGCCGTCCGGGCCAGTACGCCGAAGATCTTGGTTGGACGGGGTCGGATGTGTGGCACGCACATTGCGTAAAGTTGGACGGGCAAGAGATTGATTTATTTGCGCGATCTAAGACGGGTGTTGCCCATTGTCCCTGTTCGAACTGTCGCCTTGGGTCCGGCATCGCGCCGGTACGGACGATGCGTGACAGCGGTGTTCGCGTGGGATTGGGCGTTGACGGGTCAGCCTCAAACGATGCGGGATCGCTGATCGGCGAAGCACGCCAAGCGATGTTGTTGCAACGGGTCGCGCAGGGTGCAGATGCGATGTCGGCCCGCGAAGCGCTGGAAATCGCGACCCGTGGTGGTGCGCAGGTTCTGGGGCGCGATGACTGTGGGCAAATCGCGGTGGGCAAACGGGCAGATATCGCAATTTGGGACACCCGTGGCGTTCAAAGCGCAGGGTCATGGGACCCGGCGGCCGTGTTGCTGGCAGGTCCGACGCAGGTGCGTGATTTGATTGTAGAAGGGCGCCGGATTGTGGCGGATGGCCGCGTAATCAGCTTTGATTTGGATCGCGCAATTGTGCGGCAGGGCCAATTAGTGCGACGGTTACAAACGTAAGTACAGGAGTAGCAACATGCATTTCATTCGGAGTTTGATCGGGGCGTCGGCGATGGTGTTAGCCGGGTGTTCCCCATCGAATGAGGTTTTGCCAGTCCCGCCAACGGTGGCCGATCCATTCGTGATGTCTGACACGCCCATTGGGGCCGCCAACGCGGATGCAACAACGCTGGACCGCGCCGCCCTAAGTGCCAGTTTCGGCGCACGTTTGAATGAAGCGCGCGCACAAAACAGATTGCGCCCATTGGTCCACAGTCGGGTTCTTGAGCGCATTGCGCGCGGGCATGCCCAAGACATGGAACGCAATGGTTTTTTCAGCCACGTATCGTCCAACGGCAACAGCCTTAGCGATCGTACACGCGCACAGGGATATCGGTTTTGCCGCATTGCTGAAAACATCGCCCGTGGACAGAAAACTGTTAACGAAGTCCATACCGAATGGATGAATTCTGCGGGTCACCGCGCGAACAATTTATTGCCCGACGCGTCCGAATTCGGCATCGCGTTAGTAGATGACACATGGGTTTTGGTGATCGGCGCGGATGGTTGTTAACGCGTCCAATGTTCAGACGGCTTTGCCCGCCACATAAACCTGCGCAATCGCGCGGTCGTCGCCCATCATGATGGTTGGAAACAGGGCTTCCCATAAATCGCTGGCACGATCGCTGCGCTGGGCGATGGCAGGCGTTGAGGCCAGGTTCAGCACCGCAATATCCGCGGTTGCGCCAACGTTCAGGGACCCAATTTCACCACCCATATGCAGCGCCTGTGCTGATCCGTGTGTTGCCAACCACATCAATTGGGCCGGGTGAACAGCGGCCCCGCGCAGTTGCGCAATCTCATAGGCCGCAGCCATTGTGCGCAACATGGAAAATGATGATCCACCGCCCGTGTCCGTTGCTAATCCTGTGCGGATGCCGCGCGCCTTGATGCCGGCCAAATCAAACAATCCTGATCCGATGAACGTATTTGAGGTCGGACAATGCACAACCGCGGCATTGACCTCTGCCAACTTGTCCAATTCACGCGGTTCAAGGTGGATCGCATGGCCATAAAGGCCGCGTTCGCCGAGCAGCCCAAAGGTTTCGTAGGTGTCCAGATAATCGCGCGCGGCTGGAAACAAATCGCGGACCCACGTGATTTCGTCCAACTGTTCGGACAAATGCGTTTGCATCAAAACATCAGGATGTTCCGCCCAAAGTGCTCCTAGCGCGTCGAGCTGTTCTGGCGTGGAGGTTGGCGAAAAGCGCGGTGTGATTGCGTAGTGCGCGCGCCCGTGTCCGTGCCAGCGTTTCAGAAGTGACTTGCTGTCATCATAGGCGGATTGGGCATCATCGCGCAGCCCGCCCGGTGCATTTCTATCCATGCAGGTTTTGCCTGCGACCACGGCCATGTTCCGTGTCGCGGCTGCCTCAAAAAATGCGTCCACCGAGGCCGGATGAATTGTGCAATAGCTTGTCAGTGTCGTGGTCCCGTGTGCGAGCGCCAAATCCAGCGTGCGCCCCGCGATGTCATCTGCATAGTCACGATCCGCAAACCGCTGTTCTTCGGGGAACGTATAGGTATTGAGCCAATCAATAAGCCGTTTTCCCCAGGATGCGATCATGCCTGTTTGCGGATAATGCATATGTGCATCAACGAACCCTGCGGTGATCATTCCATCGCCGTGATCTGTGACGGTCGCGTCTGGATGCGCGGCGCGCAATTCGGCGGCCTCGCCGACGGCTGCGATGGCACCATTGCGGATCAAAACACCGCCCCGTGTGCTGATTTGTGTCGCTTCAGCAATGGGGACTGCGAACGGATCGTCGCGAAAGCGTAAGGTTTGCCCGAGAAGTAAATGGTCTGTCATGAAATGAGTTTAGTTCGGCAATTGGGGGCGGGTAAATCGCCAATTCAGCGATCATCGCTTGAGGGTCGCAATGGTTGCGATATGGTGCGCTCAACGGAGGGAAAATGGCCGAAGCAGTGAACGCACCACAAGACGAGAGCGAAGGCCTGCCAAGGCGCCTTGTGACGGCTGTTCTGCGGGCCGTTGTTGCCAAGAATGCAGACGCGATTGATACGCTTCTTGACCCGTTGCACGCCGCTGATATTGCCGACCTTCTGGAACAAATTGATGAACGAGATCGCGCATCTTTGCTGACCCTGTGGAAGGGTGGGATGGACGGTGAAATCCTGTCCGAACTGGGCGATGATTTGCGCGAAGAAGTGATTGACGCGCTTGGCCCTGCGGAATTGGCGGATGCGGTACGCGATCTGGAATCAGATGACGTCGTTGATTTGGTTGAAGACCTTGATCAGGAACAACAAGATCAGGTTCTGGACGCTCTCGAAGATGTGGATCGACTGGTCGTCGAAAAGGCGCTGGCTTACCCGGACGAATCCGCTGGGCGCCTCATGCAAATGGAGGTCGTGCGCGCGCCGTCCCATTGGACCGTCGGTGAGGCGATTGATTTTCTGCGTGCCAGCGATGATCTGCCAGAGCAATTTTATCATGTAATCCTTGTTGATCCTCGCATGAAACCCGTGGGCTACGTGACGCTGGGCCGCCTGTTAGGCACACCGCGTGCAATCCATCTTACGGAATTGGTGGAAGACAGTTTTCGTACCTTTCATGTGGATCAAGACGAAGAAGACGTGGCCTATGCATTCAATCAATACCACCTGATTTCCGCACCCGTGGTGGACGACGATGATCGTCTGGTTGGCGTCATCACCATTGATGACGCGATGATTGTTCTGGATGATGAACACGAAGAGGACATTCTGCGCCTTGCGGGTGTTGATGGCGAATCCAGCCTGACGGATAAAGTCATTGCGACAACAAAACGCCGTTTTCCGTGGTTGGCGGTCAACCTGCTGACGGCGATTTTCGCGTCTTTGGTTATTTCAATGTTCGAAGACACAATAGCGACCCTTGTGGCGCTGGCCGTGTTGATGCCGATCGTGGCGTCAATGGGTGGCAACGCGGGCACACAGTCCCTTACGGTTGCCGTGCGGTCCATTGCGACCAAAGATTTGACTGGCGCGAACGTATGGCGCGTGATCCGTCGCGAGGTTCTTGTTGGGCTTGTGAACGGGGCGATTTTTGCTGTGCTCATGGGGCTTGTTGGATGGATTTGGTTCGACGCGCCGATGCTGGGTGTCGTGATCGCGATTGCGATGGTTATCAATATGGTTGTGGCAGGGTTGGCGGGCACCGCCATTCCAGTGATCCTTGAAAAGATGGGGATTGATCCGGCCCTTGCCTCGGGGGCCTTTGTGACCACGGTAACAGATGTGGTCGGATTTTTTGCCTTTCTTGGCCTTGCAGCGGTGATGCTTCTTTAATGCTGAAACAACAAAAAGATGCGGTGCGCAAAGCCGCCTTTGCCGCGCGCAATGCGGCGCATAAATTAGGTCAGGGTCACGCCGGCTATCTGTCCTCTTTTCTGGCAGGCTATCGGGGCGTGCCTTTGGCGGGATATGCGCAGATGCGGTCCGAAATTGACCCGCTTGCTGCAATGGAGGAGGCCAGTGCCCACGGACCCGTTTGTTTGCCCGTTATCCTCGGCGATGCGCAGCCTTTGGCGTTTCGTGCGTGGACGCCCGGGTGCGCCATGATTGATGGCGCATTTGGGGCGCAAATCCCGGCCTCGGGTGATTTGGTGACTCCGGAAATTTTGATTGTTCCCCTTGTGGCCTTCGCCCGCGATGGCGCGCGATTGGGCTATGGGGGCGGGTTTTACGACCGCTCGCTTGAACAATTGCGCGCAGTTAAACCAACGCTGGCCATCGGATTTGCCTACGCTGCGCAAGAACGTGACGACATTCCGTTGGAACCGACAGATCAGCCGCTTGATTTGATTGTTACGGAACAAGGGGTCATAGACCCCCGCTAGATCCCGCGTTTTGGCCGATGCAGCGTCTTGGTGTGGGGGGCGCCCCAAGTCTGCCCTTGCAACGCGCGCGCCCAATTGGTCTACGGACAGACATGAAGATACTTTTTCTTGGCGATGTGATGGGCCGTTCCGGCCGCACTGCGATTATTGAACGGCTGCCAGCATTGCGCGCGCAATGGGCGCTGGATTTTGTTGTGGTGAATGGTGAGAACGCTTCAAACGGCGCCGGGCTGACGGCGGCCCATGCCAAGGTGCTGCTTGCTGCGGGTGCGGATGTGTTGACCTTGGGCGATCATGCGTTTGATCAAAAGGACATGATGCAGTTTTGCGAAACAGAACCGCGTATCATCCGGCCGCTTAACTATTCAAAGGCGGCACCGGGCAAAGGCGCCCGCGTGTTCGAAGCCACGCGTGGGCGCAAAGTTCTGGTTGCCCAAGTTTTGGGGCAGGTGTTTATGAAACGCGCCTTTGACGATCCATTCAGCGCCGTTGACACAGTGCTAAAGACCCATCCTCTTGGGGCTGTCAGTGCCAGCCTGATTGACATTCACTGCGAAGCAACCTCTGAAAAGATGGCCATGGGACACTACTGTGATGGACGCACGAGCGTTGTTGTGGGCACCCACACCCATGTGCCAACGGCCGACACCATGATCCTGCCCGGCGGCACGGCGTTTCAATCAGATGCGGGCATGTGCGGCGATTATAATTCGGTCATTGGCATGGACAAAGCAGAACCGTTGCGCAGGTTTATCACGGGTATGCCCAAATCGCGATTTGAACCCGCCAAAGACGAAGCGACATTATCTGGCCTTTATGTTGAAACCGACGATCGCACAGGCAAAGCCACACGTGTCGTACCCGTGCGCCAAGGCGGCAGGTTGGCGCAACACGGCCCAACATGACGCCGCAATGCGACGGATTAGTTCAGGGGATGTGTTTGGCGCAAACGGCGCTTGCGCGTCCTGAATAGGCGCGCGACACTGTTTTTATACATCGAAAAAGGGGCCCAACTTGGTTGAACTTTTGGGACTGACCCAAACCGGGCAAGCGATTGTAACGCTTTGTGTTGTCGCAATCATGTTCGTTTTGTTTTTGCGCGAAACCTACCCGACCGAGGTTGTCGCCCTTGCGGGCATGTCGATATTATTGGCAAGCGGCGTTTTGCCCTATGACGATGCGCTTGCGGTGTTGTCCAACCCTGCACCGTGGACCATTGCAGCGATGTTTATCGTCATGGGCGCGCTTGTGCGCACCGGCAGCCTTGAATCCCTGACCGCATTGGCCGAACGCAACGCCAAGGATCGCCCCGTCGTGGCGTTGGGCGCTTTGATGGCGTTTGTTGTGCTTGCCTCCGCGATCGTGAGCAACACGCCCGTTGTGGTCGTTATGATCCCGATCTTTGTTCAACTGGCGAAAACAATGGGGTTGTCCGCGTCAAAGTTGCTGATCCCGCTGTCATACGGCGCGATTTTGGGCGGCACGCTGACCCTGATCGGAACGTCCACGAACCTATTGGTTGATGGCGTGGCACGCGCCGAAGGGTTGGAACCCTTCACTATTTTTGAGGTCACGCCGCTGGGGATCATATTGGTGATCTGGGGAATGATTTACCTTGGGGTGATTGCCCCGCGTATCCTGCCGGACCGTGATAGCATGGCCAATCTTTTAAGTGATCGAAGTAAGATGCGGTTTTTCACAGAGGCCGTTATCCCGCCGGAGTCCAACCTAATCGGGCGAGAGGTGTCAGGCGTGCAATTGTTCAAACGCGAAGGGGTGCGATTGATCGATGTGATCCGGGGGGATTTGTCATTGCGGCGCGATCTCAAAGGCGTTGAACTTGCCGTCGGGGATCGTGTGGTCTTGCGCACGGCGATGACAGAATTGCTGTCGTTGCAGCGCAACAAAGAACTGCGCCGCGTGGATCAGGTGTCGGCCGTTGAAACCCAAACCGTCGAAGCCCTGATCACGCCGGGGTGTCGAATGGTTGGACGGACACTGGGTTCATTGCGACTGCGGCGGCGGTTCGGGGTTTATGTGTTGGCCGTGCATCGACGCAGTCAAAACATCGGCCGTCAGTTGGACGACCTTGTGGTGCGTGTCGGGGACACTTTGCTGCTTGAAGGATCAGCCGAGGATATCCAGCGCGTCGCGAATGAGATGGATTTGGTCGACGTGTCGCGGCCCACTGCGCGGGCCTATCGGCGGTCCCACGCCCCAATCGCGCTTGCGGCTTTAATCGCGATCGTTGCGCTTGCGGCCTTTGGAGTCGCGCCGATATTCATGCTCAGCATTCTGGCCGTCGCAATTGTTCTAATCACGCGCTGCATCGATGCCGAAGAAGCGTTTTCATTTGTGGATGGGCGTTTGTTGGCCCTCATTTTTTCGATGTTGGCGATTGGTGCGGCGTTGCAGGCATCCGGTGCGGTTGCGCTGATTGTGAACGCTGTTGCACCCGGGCTGGCCATGTTGCCGCCGTTCCTGATTATTTGGGCGATTTATGTGCTGACGTCTGTGTTGACCGAATTGGTTAGCAACAATGCGGTGGCCGTCGTTGTGACGCCGATTGCCATCGGTTTAGCGCAAGCGTTGGGACTTGATCCGCGACCTTTGGTTGTGGCGGTGATGGTGGCTGCGTCTGCAAGTTTCGCAACCCCGATCGGGTATCAGACAAACACATTGGTTTATGGACCGGGTGGATACAAATTCAGTGATTTCTTGCGCGTGGGCGTACCTTTGAACCTAAGCATCGGTATCTTGGCATCGGCCGTTATCCCATTCATCTGGCCGCTTTGAGGGGCGATCACCGATGCCTTTCGCGGGCGTCGGATGGGTAGGTTGCAGACGACTGTGGCGCGCTACAGTGGCCAAAACACCAAAATGGCAGGGATAGAAACCGCAACGACAAGAATTTCCAAAGGCAGGCCCATACGCCAGTAATCCCCAAACGAATAGCTGCCCGGCCCAAGGATAAGCGTGTTGTTCTTGTGACCGATCGGGGTCAGGAATGCGCTGGAGGCAGCGACGGCAACCGCCATTAAGAATGGGTCTGCCGAAACGCCAAGCGATTGTGCCATTTGAATGCCGACAGGTGCGGCGACGATGGTGGTTGCGGTGTTATTCAGCACATCCGAGAGCGTCATCGTTACGATCATTAGGACCGTCAGGATCATCCACGGCGCAAGGCCTTCGGTGAGGCCCACAAGCGCGCCGGCAATCAGTTCGGTGCCGCCGGACGTTTCCAGCGCTGCACCCAGCGGGATCATGGACCCCAACAACACCACAACAGGCCATTCGATATGCGTATAGAGTTCTGACAACGGCACGATCTTGGCCAAGACATAGGCAACCACCACAAGGCCGAGCGCGATGGGCAGATAGATCAGCCCAAACGAGGCGAGCGCAACTGCGGCGGCAAACAACCCGATGGCCAACCACACCTTGGAATTGGCCGTGACGGCCACACCGCGGTCTGCCAGCGGCAAACAGCCAAGCCATTCGACGACATCGTTGGCCTGATCATTTGGGGCCAACAGCAGCAGAATGTCGCCCGGTTCAATAGCGGTCTTGCGCACTTGTGTGCGCATCTGTTTGCCTTTGCGAGACAGCCCCATCAGCACGGTACGTTGACGCCATGCCAGTCCGATCGCAGCGGCGGTTTTGCCGGTGATGCGCGACGTTTCGGTTGCAACGACTTCGATTTTGGTGAGCCCGTCAGACGCAGCTGACAACAGATCTTCGCGTTTGGTGTCTGCAAAATCCAGCGATAGGGCCGTTCGGAATTCATCTAGCGCTTCGGGCGCGGCTTCCATGACAATCACGTCTTGGGCGCGCAGATCGATGTTTTTGGCCGTTCCGTACAGACGTTTGCCATCCCGGATCAGCCCAAGGATCGCAACGTCGTTTTGTTCGGCTGACTCGTAAAGTTCGCTTAGGCGTTTGCCGATGTGTTTGCTATTCTCGGGAACGGTGAGTTCGGCGATATAGTCGGTATAGCTATCAAGCGTTGATCCGGATGATTTTTCTGTCTGCGCCGGAATCAGGCGCCAGCCAAGTAAGGCAACGAACAAGAGGCCCGCGATGGCGGTAATGCCACCAACCGGAGCGAAATCGAACATTTTGAAAGGTTCGCCCAAGGATTCTTCGCGGATGGAGGCAATGATAATATTGGGTGGGGTTCCGATCAGGGTCACCATGCCGCCAAGGATCGTCGCAAAACTGAGCGGCATCAGGGATAGGCCCGGCGCGCGACCCGCTTTGCGCGCGGTTTGGATGTCCACAGGCATCAACAGCGCCAAGGCTGCAACATTGTTCATGAAAGCGGACAAAACGCCCCCGATCGCGCCCATGATTGCAATGTGCGCCCCCAAAGCGCGCGACGCATCTACCAAGGTGCGGGTGATCAGATAAACGGCCCCCGAACGCACAAGCCCAGCGGAGACCACCAAAACCAACGCTACGATGATGGTGGCTGGATGGCCGAAGCCAGAAAACGCATCCTTTGTCGGGACTACGCCCAGAACCACACCGACCATAAGGGCGCTGAAGGCCACAAGATCGTAACGAAACCGACCCCATAGCAACATGCCAAAAACAGTTCCGAACAACGTGAAAAGAATGATTTGATCTGTATTCATGGCCCGCTTGTAGCGTTGATTTGCCAACGAATGAAAGAGCAGCGGCGTCATGGGATTGCGGGTGCGGCGTAGTGTGGCCTATAGAGGGCGCTGACATCGACATGAATTCATCGGGAGACGCCTTATGGCCGGCCACTCAAAATGGGCAAATATCCAGCACCGCAAAGGGCGTCAGGACAAAATTCGCGGCAAGCTGTTCAGCAAGCTGTCAAAAGAAATTACGATTGCTGCCAAGATGGGCGATCCTGACCCCGATAAAAACCCACGCTTGCGGATGGCGGTCAAAGAAGCCAAATCGCAATCCATGCCGAAAGATAACATTGACCGCGCCATCAAAAAGGCCGTCGGGGGCGATGCGGAAAACTACGACGAGATCCGCTATGAGGGATATGGCCCCGGCGGTGTTGCAGTCATCGTTGAGGCGATGACAGACAACAAGAACCGCACGGCGTCCACGGTGCGCAGCACGTTTACCAAGGCGGGCGGCAATCTGGGTGAAACCGGCAGCGTTGGATTTATGTTCGATCGCAAAGGCCAGATTTTCTACCCCGCTGAAACTGGCGATGCGGACACGGTTATGATGGCCGCAATCGAAGCCGGAGCAGAGGATTGTGAAAGCGATGATGGCGGGCACCTGATCACATGTGCGGACAGTGATCTAAATGATGTGAGCAATGCGCTTGAGGCCGAGCTGGGGGATTCCGAGACATCCAAGTTGGTCTGGGTCCCAAATATTCAGTCCGAACAAGATCTTGAGGGCGTAGAAAAGCTTATGCGCTTGGTTGACGCATTGGAAGACGATGACGACATCCAAACCGTAACGACAAACCTGGACGCACCCGACGACGTTATGCAGGCCTACGCCGAAAGCGACGGCTGATCCAAAGGAAGCGGCTTACGCCGCTGCATGATGCTTGACGCCTGTGGCACGTTTCGTGGCTTGCTGGGGGAACGGTGCAGATTGATAAGTGCGCCTCCGGCGGGAGTTTGAACAAAGCAAAGACGGGGGCGGGATGCTGGCGGCGTATTTAAATGGCTTTGGTGTCGCGTTTTCGTTGATCTTGGCGATTGGCGCGCAAAATGCGTTTGTGTTGAAGCAGGGATTGCGGCGCGAACATGTGTTGGCGATTGTGCTGGTCTGCGCGGTTTCGGATGCGGTTCTTATTACAGTTGGCGTTTTCGGCTTTGCGGCCCTGACACAGGCCTTACCCGCGCTTGCGCCTGTCATGTTGGTGCTGGGGGCCGCGTTTTTATTTGTGTATGGAGCGTTCAGTTTCTGGCGCGCATGGCAAGGTGGCGCGGCATTGGACCCCGCGGACGGGGCCGGCATGACGCTGGGGGCCGCCGTGGCGTTTTGTGTGGCGATCACGTGGCTAAATCCGCATGTCTATTTGGACACCGTATTATTGATCGGGTCGGTTGCGTCGCGATTTGATGGGGCCGAGATTGCGTTTTGGGCGGGGGCGGTGACGTCGTCGTTTACGTTTTTCTTTGGTCTGGGGTTCGGCGCGCGGTTGTTGGCACCCCTGATGGCGCAGCCTGGATCATGGCGCGTTCTTGAGGCAGTGATTGGATGCGTGATGTGGGCCATCGCTTTGGGCTTGATCTTGAAGGGGTAGAGGCGTTTGGTGGCGCTATGTTTGCACAAGGTCGTCCCCTTATCGGAGTGTTCTGGATGGTCGTCACGGGCCTGAACTTTGTGGCGGTCACGGCGATTGTGAAACATATCGGGGATGCTGTGCCAGCGGCGCAAGGCGCGTTTTTGCGATATGTTTTGGGATTGGTATTTCTGATCCCGATGATCCGCCCGATTTTTGCCGCGCGTCTGAGCCGTCGCCAGGTCAAATTGTTTGCTTGGCGTGGGGTTGTTCACACCATTGCTGTCATTTTGTGGTTTTACGCGATGGCGCGTATTCCGATCGCGGATGTGACGGCCATGAATTATCTTTCCCCGGTTTATGTGACATTAGGCGCGGCGCTGATCCTGAAGGAATCCTTGCCGCCGCGCAGGCTGGCCGCTGTGATCATGGCATTGATTGGGGCGCTGATCATCTTGCGACCGGGATTTCGTGACGTAGATACAGGGCATATCGCCATGTTGGGCACGGCGGTGATGTTTGCGGTGGGCTATCTGATCGCCAAACAGCTGAGCGGCGAGGTGAGCGCGACGGTCGTTGTGGGGATGTTGTCTGTGACGGTCACAATCGGGTTGCTGCCCTTCGCGCTTGCAGTGTGGGAACCTGTAAGTCTGGCCAACATTGGTTGGCTGTTTGGTGTCGCCTGTTTTGCCACCGCTGGGCATTATTCGATGACGCTAGCCTTTGCCGCTGCGCCGTTGACAGTGACCCAGCCGGTTACGTTTCTTCAACTGGTTTGGGCGGTCATTTTGGGCGCAGCCGTGTTTGACGAAGCCGTGGATGGTTGGGTCGTTTTTGGCGGTGCCGTGATTATGGCGTCAGTGAGTTTTATCACGTGGCGCGAAGCCCGTGCAAAGCGCCAGTTGACGCCGAACACGCATGCTACCAAGTAAGATCAGTCGCTGATATAGAGGGTGCATGTCGCTGCCGCCGGGATTCTTGGATGAACTGCGTTCCCGTCTGTCCATTGGGCAGGTTGTCGGGCGCAAGGTCATGTGGGATCAGCGCAAATCCAATCAGGGCAAAGGTGATCTTTGGGCGCCATGCCCCTTCCATCAGGAAAAATCCGCGTCATTTCATGTAGATGACCGCAAAGGGTATTATTATTGCTTTGGCTGTCATGCCAAAGGGGATGCCATTTCTTTTGTGCGTGAAACTGAAAATGTTGGCTTTATGGAAGCTGTGCAGATTCTGGCCGGTGAGGCGGGGATGACCATGCCTGCGCGTGACCCCGAGGCGCAGAAAAAAGCGGATCGCCGGACTTTGCTGGCCGAGGTGATGGAGCAGGCGGTTCAGTTTTATCGTCTCCAACTGAAAACCGGAGCGGGGGCCGAGGCGCGGTCCTATTTGGCGGGGCGTGGATTGGGCGAAGCTGCGCTGGAGAGATGGGAAATCGGGATGGCGCCCCCTGGGTGGCAAAACCTGTGGGATCATCTGACGGCCAAAGGTGTGGCAGAGGATCTGATTTTGGGCTGCGGTTTGGCAAAGGCCAGCCAGCAGGGCAAAAAGCCATATGATACGTTTCGGCATCGCATCATGTTTCCGATCCGAGATGCACGTGGGCGCTGTATCGCGTTCGGGGGACGCGCGATGGACCCGTCGGACAATGCAAAATACCTCAATTCGCCGGAAACCGAGCTTTTCGATAAGGGGCGAAACCTGTTCAACCTTGGGCCAGCCCGCGAAGCTTCGGGGAAAGGCCAGCCGCTGATTGTCGCGGAAGGGTACATGGATGTTATCGCGCTGAGCGAGGCGGGGTTTCAGGCATCCGTTGCCCCATTGGGGACGGCTGTCACTGAAACACAGCTTCAGATGATGTGGCGCGTGGCACCTGAGCCCGTGATTACGCTGGATGGCGATACGGCCGGTCAGCGGGCCGCGATGCGGGTGATTGATTTGGCTTTGCCTCTCTTGGAAGCGGGTCAATCGGTTCGGTTTGCGATGATGCCGGACGGGCAAGACCCCGATGATTTGTTGAAATCGGCGGGTGCGGGCGCGATGCGCACAAAAATCGACACCGCGTTGCCGATGGTGAACCTTCTGTGGCAGCGCGAAATAGACGGCAAAGTTTTTGATAGCCCAGAACGCAAAGCGGCGCTGGACAAAGCGCTGCGCGAAAAAATCATGCTGATCAAAGACCAATCGATCCGCAGCCATTACGGCCAAGCTATCAAAGACATGCGATGGGAATTGTTCGGTGGATCGCGCGGTTCCCCTGCCGGACAGACGCGCGGAAAATGGATGCCTAAGGGCGCAAAGCTACCGGCGCAATCCAGCACGAAAGCATCGATGTTGGCAGGCAGTGGGATTTCCGAAGATCATTTGCGTGAGTCCGTTATTCTGGCTGTGTTGATCCGTAACCCGATGATCCTGAGTGATTTTTATAGCGCGCTTGAACGAATGAAGTGTTCTGGCCCTGAGACAGGCAAGATGCGAGATGCATTGTTGGGCATGGATGCGAGCCCTGATCTGGAGGCGACATTGGCAACGCAAATTGGCGATGCCCCTCTTGAAAAGCTGTTTGCGCAGGCCCACGTGGCGATAACGTCGGCGGTGCGAAAGCCGGATAATGCAGATGTAGCCCGGATGACGTTGGCAGAAGAATTTGCCAAGCTGACAGTGCGACGCGGGCATGTCCATGAAGTTGAAGACGCCATCGAAGAATTGTCATCAGACGTTGCGGACGAACGGCTTACGGCGCGCCTTGCGCAGTCAGTGAACGCGATGAACGGAGCGGGACGACAAGACAACGATGA